>JBJYXS010000372.1:11818-18983 GCA_046260075.1 Anaerolineales bacterium
CCGGTGAGCATTTCGAACAGCATGACCCCCAATGCGTAGATGTCCGCCCGGCCGTCGATCACGCCCTCGGCCCGGATCTGTTCCGGCGCCATGTATTCCACGGTGCCGAACATCCCGCCGCGCGTCTGCCGGTCGCCGCCCTCCAGGATCTTGGCGATTCCGAAATCGGTGAGAATGGCGCGCTGCAGCCGGGACGAGGGTTTCGCGGACGCCCGGTCCGCTTTGGCGATCGGTTCGAGCAGCACGTTGGAGGGTTTCACGTCCCGGTGCACGATCCCGTGCCCGTGGGCGTAATCCAGCGCCGCCGCCAGGTCGCTGGCAACCCACCACACCTGCACCAGGGGAAGCTTCCGCAGCTGATTCATCCGGTAGGCGAGATCGCGGCCGGGAATGTACTCCATGGCCATGTAGTACAGACCCCCGCAATCCCCGAAATCGTACACTTGGACGATGTTGGGGTGCTTGAGCTGGGCGACGGCGCGCGCTTCGCGCTCGAAACGTTCGCGGAAATCGCCTTCGGCGGCCAGCCGGGCGGGAAGGACTTTCACCGCCACCGGGCGGTCCAGCCGGACGTGACGGGCCTTGTAGATCTCCGCCATTCCCCCCTTTCCGATCGGCTCCTGGATTTCGTACGGGCCCATCCGGCAGCCGATGATCGAGCGGTCGGCCGTCACGCCCGCCGCTACCGACGACCGTTCGGCCAGGAAGTCGGCCCAGGCTTTCGAGGAGAGAGCGTATCCGCCCTGAGTCTGCACGATCAGGCATTTGGATTCCAATTCGCGCACCACCGTGGATTCCGCCGAGGCGGTGGAAATCCGCTGCGGCATCCGGGAGGCTTCCGTCAGGAAGCGTTTCTGCTCTCCGGTGAGGTTTCGCCAGGCGTATTCGAAATGGGCCTGCATTTCCTGGGCGGTGCGCTTTACGATCTCGTCGCGGAACACCGAGAGCGTGAAGGCGTGGAAACAGGCCACCTGGAGGATCAGCGGATGGCCGCCGGAATATTCGTACAGGAAGTTT
This sequence comes from Anaerolineales bacterium, assembly GCA_046260075.1. Classification (GTDB taxonomy): domain Bacteria; phylum Chloroflexota; class Anaerolineae; order Anaerolineales; family RBG-16-64-43; genus JAFGKK01. Next base: position 12,836 of record JBJYXS010000372.1, read on the forward strand.
TGGATCTCCAGGGGGAACGGCTTCCCCGCCCGTTGCGCCCCTTGGTGGATCAGGTCGCGGGCGTCCGCTTCCGGCAGCAGGCCGAGGAAGATCGGCGCGAAGATGTTGAAAAACGGGCTGGAGAGGATCTCCTGCGAGCGGCCCGAATACGTCAGGTCGATCAGCGGGCTGGCGGAAGCGGTCAGGAAGACCAGCCGGAACCGGCCGGCGATCGACCGCAGCGCGTTGAAGAAATTCACGTCGAGCCGCGGATTGGCGCTCAGCCGTTCGAACTCGTCGAGGATCATCACAACCTGCAACCCCTTGCGGTTGAGGGCCCTCACGGCGCCTTCGAACGCCAGCCGGGAGGGGGAGCGGCAGGCGGTTTCGAGGGCCGCCACCTCCGGCAGGCCGCGGGATTCCACTTCCGAACGCAGTTCCGCGGCGAACTGCTGGAACACCTCCACGGCCGTCTCGCCGCCGAGTACCTCGCAGTCCAGGTAGCAGATCAGGGTCCCGGCGGGGATCCCCAGATTCTCCGAGACGCGGGGCCGCATGAGCTGGAACAGCAGCGACGTCTTGCCGATCTTGCGCGGCCCGACAATCGAGACGGATTGGTTGCCCTTCAGGAAATTGGCGATCTCGGCGAGTTCCCCGACGCGCCCGAAGAACATATCCCGGGTGCGGACCGGGCCCCGCGAGAGGTATGGATTGATGGGTTCGGTCATGGCGTTCACCGGCGATGCTGCGCAGGACCATTATAGGGTAGGGTCCCCCGCCGGGTCGTAAAAAAGCGATGGATAACGGCCCGGCGGGAAAGTAACGCCGGCCTTTGAGGGCTTTCTCCCCCAAAGGCCGGCGGGGAAAAGGGGAAACGGCTAGGCGCCCGCTTTGCGCGATTGCCACCAGTTGCGGAACAGCAGCCAGATGGCGCCCAAGCCGAAGATCATCATCAGGATGCTGAACACCGTGCCCAGGATCGGCACCGCATCCACGAACACCACCAGCAGGATCCCCAGCAGCAGCGGCCAGAAGGCGCTGGCGGAGTAGTTCTTATTGAACAGCCGCAGGATCGAATCACCGATCAGCATGGCCACGACCAGTTTGCTGCCGTATTGCAGGACCGCCAGGAACAGCGCTCCGGAAAGCCCGACCGCCGAGAAACCGATTCCCCAGACGGTCGACATCAGCCCGAAGAGCGTCACGACGCCGACGGCCAGGCCGAGCATGAAGACCAGGATGCCCGCCGCCACCAGCCCGATCAACCCGATGAGCAGCACCAGGAAGCCCCACCCCAGCGAAGGCAGGGGTTTATCGCGGAGCCATCCGGCGCCGCGGGTCAGCCAGGAGGGGATCAGCCACACCGCCAGGGCGCCCAGCAGGATCAGGGTCAGGAACTCACGGATCACTCCGAACACATAGCTCATGAACATCCCGCCGAAATTGAACACCGGGGGAGTCACATGGATGTCGGGTTTGACCTCCCGGAAATCCTTCCATTCCTCGCTGTCGCGCGGCGGGCGGTAGCGGTAGACCACGCCGCCTTCGGGATCGGCCTGTATGCCGGCGTCTTGTTGCACCGCGCTGCGGTATTCCAGCGTCCCGCCGATCACGGCTTCGGGGCGGATGTGCAGGCCGACGGGAATGATCCGGGTGATGCGCGAAAACGGTATCTCTCCCCAGTAAGCCTCGTCCGGATCGAATGTGTCCTCGCCCGGCTCGCCGACGTCGACGTAGAGGTTGCGGCCCACCGTCCCGCTCAGTTCGAACGCTCCCACGGCGGCCTGCACGTCGCGGCCGATCCCGCCCTCCAAGATCGCCTGGTAGGCGCCGACGGCGACGTCGCGCTCAACCGTCGAGCCCTGCTCCAACTTGATGCTGAAGCCGGCTCCGTACAGGTTGCTGTTCACCGCGCCGTCCGGACCGACGGTCAGCGAATTGCCGAGGAAGAACAGGCTGCCCGAAACGGTTCCGTCCACCCGCACATCCCCGCCCGCGACGAACAGGTTGCCGTTAACGGTCCCGGTGACAGTCACCCGGGATCCGCCGGCGATGACGTCGCCGTTGACCTCGCCGCTGATGGTGACGTCGGTGCCCGCGGTCAGCAGGTTGCCGTTCACCGTCCCGGCCATTTCCACGTATTCGTTACCCAGGAAGAGGTCGTCGTTGATGACTTCCTCCGTGCCGACGGCGCCGTCGTCGTCGATCTCCATGGCCCGTGCCGTCCGGGCGCTTCCCAGCGCCAGCACCGATACCATGCTGAAGGCCAACAACAGACGTCCGCCGAATTTCCAATATGCTGTTTTCATGGTCGTCTCCTTTCAGGAAGTGACGTTGCGATCCGATGCTCCCGTGCGCGGCCCCGATTCTTCGTCGAGGATCCGCCGGAGCGATTTGGTTTTTTCCACCCACATGCCCAGCAGGCCGAGTTTCCATCCGTAAGCTTCGCCGAGCGCCGGATCGGGCCGCGGGACGGCGGCGAAGATATCGCGCGCCGCCAATCGCCGGAAGGCTTTGGTAAGCGACGCCCGGTCCGCCGGTGCGCCGCGCCGGGCCAGGTCGTCGGCGGCCTGCAGCGGGGTGAGGCCGCCCGCACCGCCGGTCCGGGCCATCGCGAACAGCGCCAGTTTCTGCATCCGGTCGGATTCCATCCACAAATAGAGGAAGTGGGCTTCCCCCGCGGTGAGGATGTCGTCGAGGGCGGCGGTCACGTCGCCCACCGTGACGTAGCTGCGGCGCACGCGGTTTTGCAGGTTGACCAGTTGGTGGCAGATCAGCTGCAGGAAGTACGGGTGGCCGGCCGTGCCCCGCCAGATTTTATCCAGCGCCAGGTCGTCGTACTGCATCCCGGCCGGCGCCACGGGTTCCTGGATCAGGCGCATGCTTTCGGCGCGGGAAAGCAGTCCGATGTGGCGGTACAGGCTGATGTTGAACAGGACGCTCCAATAATCCGAAGCCAGTTCCTCCAGCCGGTGAGTCCCGCAGAATACGACGCTCAGGTGTTCGGTGTGCTGGATCAGATGCCGGAGGAACGGAAAGACGGCCGCATCGAGGGTCCCGCGCCGCGCCGAGGCTTCCAATTCCTCGAACTCGTCGAGCAGCAACAGCAGGGGGCGGCCGGAAAGCTGCCGGCGGACCGCGGGAAGAAATTGCTTTTCGAAATACGCGGCCGGTTGCTCCGCGAATGCCGCCGGGTCGGGCGGCGCGATGGCCAGCCCCCGGTCTTCCATCGCGAAGGCGATTTCCGAGGCGATGGCATGCAGGAAGGCCGGCATGCCGGGGTCGAGGCCCAGAGACTGGCCGTCGAGGTAGACCGGCAGGAACCCGTCACCCAGACGAATCGGCAATTGCTTGAGCAGGGAGGATTTACCCGTGCGCCGCTGGCCGATCAACACCAGATTGTTGCGGTGGGCGGCCGTGAGGTGCTCCAACAGGAAGGTCATAACGTCTTCCCGGCCGATAAACAGCGGCGATCCCGCCCGCAGCGGCGTCCCCACGACGTAAGGATTGGGAATGGTCCGGAACGGTGCGGGCTCATCGAGCAGCTGAACGGCGTCCGCGAAGCTTTCGCATTGTTGAGGTCCCCGCGGATCGGTGTAGCGGATGTCGAACACCGCACGGAAGCGGCGCACGCCTTTGGGCAATTGCGGACAAACTCGCATCTCGATCTGCAGTTCCTCGCCCGGAGCGAGGTGTTCGATGGCGGCCGTGTCTTCCACGGGTTTGTAGAGCGGGGAGGGCAGCAGGCGGACGTTCACGTGCACGGCGGCCCCGCGCCCGGTGTTGCGCAATAACAGGACAACGGTGACGATGTCTTCCTGCCAGGTGTGGCGGGTCAGCAGTTCGCAGACGATCCGGGCCCGGGATTGCAGTTCGCCCATCGTACCGGTCACCACGGCCATCCAGTGCTCGGCGATGCGGCGGACGACGGGGCGGTCGGCGGCGCCGAGCTCGGCCAGGGCCGATTGATGCAGCCGGCCCAGACGTTCCAGGGCGCCCGCCAGGTAGGCCAGTTTGTCTTGCGCGGCGTCGACCCGTTCGAAAGCCTGAAGGGATTCCGCCGCGGCCTCCAGGTCGCCCAGGGAAGCGGCCAACCTGGAAAACATTCCGTCTTCGGCGGAAAGGGGTCCGAGTCCGGCCTTCCACCCGGCGATATCCGACGCCGTGCGCGCGTTGATCGCTTTCAGGCAGGCGGCATAGGCGGTCCCTCCCGCGGCTGCGCCGAGCGGGCGGGCTTCGAAATCGGCCGGCTGCTGCAATTGGCCGGCGATCGTCCGCAGTGCGACCGGCAGCATCTCGGGAGCGGCTTGGCTTTCCAGCAGGTACGCATAGCCTTCCGCCAGGCGGGCCAATCCGCCCGCTTGGGCGTGTTCGAGCGCGTTGGGAAGGTTGGCGATCAGCGCGGCGGACTTCGGATGGTCGCCGGCTTCCTGGGCCAGGCGGTGCAGCTCCGCCAAAGCCTTCTCCGGATGCCGGAGGATTCGTTCCGCCGTCGCCTCCGCGCGGCCCATCGGGGAATTCCAATGTTCGGCCAATTGGCGTTCCATTTCCGCACGCTGGCGCGTCTCGGCCTGTTTTTCTTCGATTAACTGGGCCACGCGGATCGCGGTCCCGGCCTGATCGGCCAAACCGAGCAGCAGGGTTTGGTCCTCACGCGAATAATCCTCGCCCGAGAGCCGCGGGCCGAGCGCCAGGATTCCGACCAGGCTGTTCCGTCCGGCCTGCGGGGCGAGCAGCGGGACAAGCACGGGGAAGGGGACCGCCGAGGATTTGGCGGCGATCCCTCCGTCCGCCAGCCGCTGCAGGATGTCCTGACGGTCCGGCAGGACGGGATCGGTTTCGGCGGGGATCTGATGGGAGCAGGCCAGGTCGAAGGCGCCCGAGGGATTGCGCAGGAACACCGCCCCGTATTGGATGTGCAGCAGACTGCCGACCCGCAGGACCAGCGTGCGCAGCAGTTCAGAAAGGTCCAGCAGGGTTCGCAATTCGCGGCCGAATTCGGTGAAGGCCCGGCGGAAATCCACCTTTTCGCGGTAGAAGCGGCGGTCGATGAAATCCTGCACCCGGTCGCGCAGCGGCCGGAACAGCGCGGCGATGGCCAGCGTCGATCCGACGATGACCAGGTCCGAATTCTGACCGGTGACGGAGCGGACGATCGCCTGTAAGACGAAGATATTGGCGAGGTAGAAAGCGCCCAGCACCCCCGTCAGCAGGGTATAGACCAGAGTCCGGTTGATCAGCAGATCCGCATCCCACAGCCGGTAGCGCATAACGGCTATCAGCAGGAAGAGGGGCACCAGGATCAGCGCGACGGCATACAGGGTCCGGCTGGCGGCCTGGAAAATGAGATGGACACTTCCGGGTTCGCGCAGCCCTTCCCAGAACAGACCCGGCAGGTAATAGAACAGCGAGGAGATCACCGCGATCGACAGGCTGAAGACCACCAGCTTGGTCTGCTGTTTTTCCGGACGGTTCGAAGTGTGCAGATAGCGGTAGATCTGCGACGCCGCGCCGGCGCCGAATCCGCCGAGGAGCATCGAAAGCAGGCCGACCGTATGCAGCACTTCCACTGCCCGGGCGATGAAATCGCCGGAGATGTCGGTGCCCAACAGCCAGGCAATAACCCGGAGGACGGATTGCAGCGGCTCCAGCCAGGAGACGGTGCCGATGGCGGTGGTGATTTCGGGGAAGAACAGCAAAGCCGCCAGCCAGATACCGAGGCCGAAGGTCAACTGCCGGAACCATGAGGGGACGAACCGCCCGTTGGGAAACAGGAAGATGGTCAGTGCGGCGGCGGCGATGCCGAAGATCTGGATCACTCGCACCGCGCCCGCCAGGCCGGGATGGTTGATGAGCGGAAATACCGTGGCGCCGAATGTGATCAAGGCGTAGGAAACCAGCAGGGCCGTCCCGTCGTCGCGCTTCGACCAGAAGATCACCGTTGCCGTGATGCCGAAGGTCAACGCCACGATCCATTCCATCGCCAAAAGGAAGGTGCTGTAGAAAGAGGGTGGAATCCCCGCCTTCAGCAGGATTTGCTGTTCCGAATCCGAGAGGAACGGTGAAAGGTCCATGGATCGGGTGGCGGCGGAATATACCATCAGGGAAAAAAGCGCCAGGGCCAGCACGGCCCAAGCCGCACGGGCCGCCGCCAGCCGGCGGCTCACCG
>JBJYXS010000373.1:0-2024 GCA_046260075.1 Anaerolineales bacterium
CAGATCCCGCCCCCGAAGGTGTACGAGCGCCGGGCTCCCGGCTCCAGGCGGGCGGCCTTGCGCCCGGTGATCATGGAGACGGCCCCAGCCGCGGCCATCGCGCCGAAAACCACCACCAGCAGCGGGATAACGATCTTCAAGGCGGCCTGTCCGCCCTCCGACGGCGAAACGAATATCGGGTGGGCCGAGTTCGAACGGAGGGAAGTTCCGTCGGCGGCATAACCGACGGCGTACAGTTCGTGTTCGCCGAGCGGGTAGTTGTCGGTGACGAACTGCAGGTCGAAGGGGGCCTGGGTATCCTCGCCGATCATCTGTTCGTCGATGTAAAACTCCACGCGAACGATTTCCGAGGGACCGCGGACATGAAAGGAAAACGTCCCCTGGATGTCGCCGCCGAATCCCCCGTACCCCCAATCGCGCGATAGGGTCATCGTCAGGGAATTCTCCTGCGCCAGGACGGGCGGCGCGAGGAGCAGCCCGGCGACGACCGCGAAGGCAAAAGCCGCAACCATTCGCTTCATGATGTCATCTCCACCGGGTGAGAATCGACTCGCGCTGAAACACCCGGGTCGCCAGGTAGAACATCAGCCCGTCCACCAGCAGCAGCACGGCTGCGGTGACGGTGATGATTTCCTTGTTCAGGATGAACAGCCCCGTCATTTGGCCGAAAAAGCCGGCCATGATGGGGATAATGATGATGACCGAGATCTGTTCCGCGACCCGCGGATCGTTCACGCGCGACGAGACCATCAGAGCAAACGTCACCGCCAGGACGGCTATCAACGGGCCGACGAGAAACACGGCCAGCAACCAGCGCGCATCCAGCAACACCACCAGCAGGGACGGGTTCCGCAATATGATCCAGGCGCCCAGCGCGAAGATTCCGAACGCACCGTATGTGGCCGCGACGGCAGGGATGACCGCCGACAAACACTTGCCGAGCAGCAGTTCGACGGTGGTGATGGGTGTGGCCAGGAGCGGTTCAAGGCTTCGGGTGGTTTTTTCACCGACGACCGAATACCCGGCGATCGCGCCCGGAATAGCGACCGGAACGATCATGAACAGCATCATGAATTGACTCACCATGAATACTTGGAGGCAGTCGTTGCTGTTGAGGTCGTCCGGGCACAGGGCGGACATCTCCGTGGGAAGCTGATCCGCGGCCGCGCCGGCGGCGCTGACGGCGTCCATTGCGCCGGCACTGCGCATGGCGTACAGAATGACCAGCGGAATGGCGGTCATCATCAGCGGAAGGAACACCACCGTAAAGATCACCAACCGGTTGTGAAATACCTCCAGCCATTCTTTGCGGATGATGGTTCGTATCTTCTCCATGCGGCACCTCAGGCGTTGCGGACCAGTTGCAGGTATACGTCTTCGAGCGAGTGGCGCAGCTCGCCGACGAACACCAGATCGGCCCCGGCGTTCACCAGAAAGCGGATCAGTTCCGGATTGTCGGCTTCCGGGTCGTCCAGATTCACCACCAGCTTGTTATCGACCCGGGCGGCTTCCCGGACGAACGGCAGACGCCGCAGCTCCTCGGCCATCCGGTCGTCGGCGGATCGCAAATGGACGACGATTTTCCGGCCGAAGACCGACCGGCGCAGATTGGACGGCGTATCCAGGACCAGCAGCCGCGTTTTGAACACGGCCACCCGGTCGCACAACCGGTCGGCTTCGTCGAGATTGTGGGTGCAGAGGAAAATCGTCCGGCCTTCCCGTTTCAGCCCGGCGATGAAATCGCGCACCAGGCGCGAGGCTTCCGGATCCAATCCGGCGGTGGGTTCGTCGAGGAACAGGATCCGCGGTTCGTGCAGCAGGGCGCGGGCGATCGATAGTTTCTGCTTCATGCCCTTGGAAAATGTCCCGGCGGCGTCGCGGCGGCGGTCCCACAAGCCAAGCATTTTCAGGTATTTTTCAACTTGGCCTTTGACGTCCTTCACCTCGTACAGTTCGGCGAAAATCCTCAGGTTCGTTTCCGCGGGAAGGTAGTCGTACATTCCGGGAGCTTCTGTCAACACCCC
>JBJYXS010000374.1:0-4060 GCA_046260075.1 Anaerolineales bacterium
ACGGCCCAGGCGGATGCGCGTTCGACGATGCCCGCCGCGGTTTCGAACGGCGCGATCGCCGTTTTTTGCTCGATGCTTTCGCGGACCGGGACCACCCGGTGGAACTGCGGCCGGGCGGCCAGCGCCTTGCGGAACGCGGAGCGGAAATACGACTCGATCCGTTGCGCCAGTTCGGCATCGATCCGTCCGGCTTGCATTTCGTAAATCCCGACGACAAACGGCATCAGGCCGTACCCCATGCCGCCTTTGGCGCGGCCCGCCGTGATCAACCCCTTGCGGGCCATTTCCTTGAGTATTGCACGCACGGCCGCCCTGTCCCGGCCGAGCCGCGCGGCGATGGCGGCCGGCGTCTCCGGATCGGGGGAAAGTTCGGCGGCCAGAGCCGCCTGCTCGGGTGAAAAGAGATATTCGAGAACCCGCAAATGGGAATCGTCGGCGGCGGATGGATAACCGTTGGGCAGCTCATCCAGCCGGCGGGCAAGGCGTTGGTAGGGTGTGGATTCGGTCATGGGGCAAGTATATCAGGATGGAGGATTCCTATTCCCAGTGCGAGTCGGTGTGTTGGATCGTGGGAATCCCTCGGGGCTGCCGACAACGAGGGGTTGATGCAACGGAATGGCCGGTCGCGAATTCGCGACCGGCCATTCCATACTCCGAACGCAACAGTAAGTCACTCGGAATACCGATATCCACGCCGTCTCATTCCGAACTTCTGCCGTACCAATATTCACCCGGAGAAACGTTCCCCCAACCTTGTGCTCTCGAGATTTCCTCTGCTCCGTGCTGCTGCCTGTTCCGGTGTTCCCTCCGAAGGATTACGGTTCAGTGCCACGGGTTATAGGATTCCAGCGCCAGGCCCATGATCGGCAGTTGTCCCATGGAATCGCCGTATTTCGACTGGAAGGACTCGATGTCTCTGGGGAAGCAGTGGATCAGGATCAGGACTTGGGTCGGGAGGACCTTGGCCGTTTGGGCGACATCCTCGGGGGTGTACAGCGGATAGAGGGCAACGTCGCTTTCGATCCCGGCCATCTCGGGATAGTAATTGGTGCCTCCCGCGAAATATATCCGTTCACCGTCGATGGTCACTACGTATCCCATTCCCTTGTTGGAGCGAGGGTGGATGGTTTCATCGTAAGCGGCGACGGCCCGGATGGTAACCCCGTCGCTCTCCAGCGTTTCCCCCTCATCGAGGACCGTGGCGGCGGTTGCCTTGAGCCGGTCTTTGATGAGGTTGTAGGAATCCACCACGTCGGGGCTTATGACCACTATGGTGCTTGCCTTGACGACCTTCTGCAGGCTTTCCAGGCTGATATGGTGTGAGTGGCTGAGCAGGACGAAGCCGGCGGGCGGAACGCCCCCGGACAGGTTCTCCGCATCGAAGTAGATCATCTTCGACCCGGTGTACAGGATCGACGCTTTACCGAACCAGTGCAGCCTGCCGACGGCCTTCGGCAGATCGGGCGTGGGGGTGGCGGGAATCGGCGATTCGGCGGATGCCGGTTCGGAAGGGCACTCGCACGGCGCCGAGCAGGAGGCGAGCCCCAGGCAGGCAACGGTCGTCGCGAAAATGTGCAGACACGGCTTTCTCATTAATATCTCCTTTGATGTACTGTAAATGCGACGGTATGATCCGGTCGAACATATAGCCATCCCAAAAAATAATGGAAGGTTTTTGTTTTTTTTTTGGTCTGGAATCATCCATCGGTTAAGGGTCCGAATGGAGAAGTCGAACCTCCAGTAAGGGAAGGCACAGGTCGCGGGTGCGGGTCAGCAGGCCGTGCAGTTCGGCTTGGTCCCGCACGTGGCCGGTCAGGGTGGTGACGATCCCGCGGCCGTTGTCCTCCCTCACCAGGACGGACATGACGCCGAACCACTCCTTCCAGCTTTCATCGAACCAACCCTGTACGACGATCTTATAGGTGGCTCCCTGGTCGAGACGCAGCGTTCGACATGCATCATCCATGGTTTTCTCCAGAAGTGTGCTGATTAATCACGCTCCTTTCTTCCATTCTCTCAAATGCACGGCGGCGGCGGCATCACCCGGAGGGTGTTATTCGGGTGGTATTTTCCGCCGGCGAAACCCGCAGGGAAGGTATGCGCTACTCCCCCGCTTTGTTCGGAAGACGGTTTTTGGCCGGGGTTGGGGGATGTCCATCGCATCCGGCCAATACGGCAAACAGGATTGCCGTCGGAAGAATGGCATAGGGGTATTTCATGGGATTCCTCCGGGAGAATGCACAGCACTTGCAACTGATATATCCGCTATCATAGGCCGGGAGGGGCGTTTTGTGGACAGAAAAATGAACGCATTCGCAGGAGAATCCTCAGGAAATGACGGCTCCGCGCCGTGCGCGCGGGGAATTGGTCGTCCGGCCGGATCTACTTAACCCCGGCCGGGTATTCCGATGCGCCGTGGACGCCCCATCTTCGCCGAGATGGGCCGCCTATCCGCTGAGAAATATCAAAAGGGGGAAGCCGCCGCAGCGCCGTTGCGGGAGGGAAGGGTCCGCGGCCTCCCCGTCTCCGTCGCGGCGGTCCCTGCCGGTAGAAAATCCTGCCGTCCGGCGGAGAGAAAACGCGTAGATGAGACAATGAATGCGAGCTGATTCCGGAGCGGATGAGGGAACGGGGGGTCAGCTGGCCGGCAGAGAATTTGTATGGCGCAACCAGGCGATGAAATGCTCCGTCCATGCATCGGACGGCAATCCTTGTTTGACGATGCCGAACCCATGGCCCCCTTCGGCGTACGCGTGCACCTCCAGCGGCCGTCCGGATCCTTTCCATGCATCCCGCAGGATCCGGCATGTTGGGCTGGCCAGTTCGTCGTCCTCGGCGTAGGCCATGAACAGCGGGGGGGCGTTCACGGGCACCTCTCCCATTTCCGGGGGCGCTCCGTACACCGCGCCGACGAAATCCGGGCGCCGGGCGGGATCCGCGCCGATTGCACTGTTGACGGCGACCGCGGCGCCGGCGGAAAATCCGATGATTCCGATCCGGTCCTCCCGCAGCGAAAATTCTTTCGATCGTCTTCTTACGGACTCGACCGCTTGCCGGCCGTCCCGGTAGGCGTTGCGGATGTGGGAAGTCAGGCGGCGGATGTCGAAATCCGATGCTTCGAATTGCGCGCGGAACGCGGCATCATCCGGCGGGGTGGGAGCCAGCCGGTACTTCAGGACGAAGGCGGTGATGCCATGTTCCGCCAACCATCGGGCGACGTCGTTGCCTTCCGTGTCGATCATCAGGAATTGAAAAACACCGCCGGGGCAAACGATGACGGCCGTTCCATTGGGCGTTTCCGGGACGTGCGGGATGAGCGTCGGCACGCGCACGTTGCGGATGATACGGTTGCCCCACATGGACGGCGTGGACTGTTCCGGTTGCGGATGGCCTGCCATTTCGGGATCCGGATGCGGTTCTATGGGGAAGGGTTCCAGTCGATTATGTTCGGTCATGATTCTGACAGGTGGCGATATTACCGGATGGTAGAACGGCCGATGATTTGCATCACGCGCGGGCCGCAGGAAAACCGCGACCGGCATGGGCCGTCAACCCGCCACCGCATCGGTGGATTGCAGGACCACCCCGATGTTCTCCAGCTCCTGGCCGGCCCGTTCGTCGAATTTCGAGATCGCGTCGGATACCGCCACCAGGCGGAAATCCCGTTCGCTGGCTTCGTAGATCGTCGTCCGGGGGCAATTCGGGTAGTTGCATCCCGCCACCACAATCGTCGAGACATCCAATTGCCGGAGATGATGTTCCAGGGGGGTCCGGTAGAAAGCTCCCCACCGCGGTTTGAACATGATCCATTCCTGCGGTCCGACCGGCTGCAAGGCTCCCGACAGCAGCTGCCGGGTGTCGTTGCGGATGCCGTCGCTCGGAAGCAACCCGTCGGCGAGTTCCGCTCCTTCGGACCCTGCAAGAAAAATTCTTCCCCCTCCTTCTACGAGTTTCCTTCGGCACAGATCGACGTTCGAGCCGTCCGGCAGATACATCCGCACCACATGGATGATGGGAAGCGAGCGGCCGCGGAAGGATTCGACGATGCGCCGCACATTGG
>JBJYXS010000375.1:0-9861 GCA_046260075.1 Anaerolineales bacterium
GGCCCCTCCCCCCTTCCCGCGGCGCGGGAAGGGGGGAGGGGAGAATAAATCCTTCATGTATTGATTTTTTCCTGGGGGTGGGGAGTTAGGACAGCGACGCCAGCGCCTGTTTTGCGTCCGCCACAAACAGGCGTACGTCTTCTTCCCGCGTATTGTACGAGCACATCAACCGAACGCCGTCCTCGCCGATGAATTTGTAAAAATGCCAGCCCTGGTCGTGGAGCGCCCGAATCAAGCCCGGGGGCATTTTTACGAACACCGCATTCGCCTCGACCGGCATGAGGATTTCCAATTCCGGGATTTTCCCCAACTCCTCGCCCATCAGGACGGCGCACCGGTTGGCATGGGCCGCATTCTTCAGCCAGACATCGTCCTGCAGCAAACCCTTCCAGGGCGCCGCCAGGAAGCGCATCTTCGATGCCAGCTGGCCGGCCTGTTTGCAGCGGTAGGCGAAATCCTCGGCCGGGGCCTTATCGAAAAAGATCATCGCCTCTCCCACGGCCAATCCGTTCTTGGTGCCGCCCAGGCACAGCACATCGACCCCGCACCGCCAGCTGATCTCCTTTGGACGGCAGCCGAGGAAGGCCAACGCGTTGGCGAACCGCGCGCCGTCCATGTGCATGTACAGATTATGACGCTTGGCGACGGCGTGGATCGCCCGCAGCTCCTCCGGACGGTAGACCGTGCCCAGTTCGGTCGACTGGGTGACGCTGACCGCCCGCGGCTTGGGGAAATGGATCCCGCGGCCGCTGTGGACGACCGTCTCGATGCTTTCCGGCTGCAGCTTGCCGCGTACCTGCTCGCCGAGCAGGATCTTGGCGCCGTTGGTGTAGAACTCCGGCGCCCCGCATTCGTCGGTTTCGACGTGGCTGGTGCCGGCGCAAATTACGCCGTTGTAGGATTGGCACAGGGCGGCCAGCGCCAGCGCATTGGCGGCGGTCCCGTTGAAGACGAAGAACACTTCGCAGTCCGTTTCGAACAGCTCGCGCAACCTGTCGCACACCTCCCGGGTCCAGGGGTCATCGCCGTAGGAAAAGTCGAAGCCCCGGTTGGCTTCCTGCAGGGATTGCATTGCTTCCGGGCAGATCCCGGAGCTGTTGTCGGAGGCGAAGTGGTGGCGATGGATCATGGGATTCTCCTGGAGGATGGAATCCATCTTGTGTCAGAGAAAACCTTTTTACCGCAAAGGCGCCCAGAACGCAAAGGAAGTGAATTTCTTTCCATAAACCCCCAGCGCGCTTTTCGGCACCCGGTCCGCCCACCGGGGTCAAGCATTGTGGCGAAAAGGATTTGCCGGAAATCAGGCGAGCAGCGCGGCGGCGGCATCGTACAGGAACCAAACGCCGAAGGCCAGCAGGGCCGCCCCGCATACGGTGAAGACCGCACGCTGGAATTTTCTACCGAAGAACCTGCCGCCGGCGAACGATATCGCTGAGAGGAAATATCCCCACAGGAAATCGCACAGCCAATGCGTCAGGCAGAGGGCAAGGAAACCCGCCAAACCGAAGGCCCAGGATTGCAGGATAAGAGCCGCTCCGATCGTCGCCCACCAGAAGAAGAAGTAGGGATTCCCCAGGGTGAGCATCACACCCGCCGCCAAGGGAGACCCCGCATACCCGGAGGAGGCAACGGCTTCCCGCCGGACCTCGCGCAACAGGCCGACCGCGGTGTACATCAGGAACAGGCCGCCCAAAATCCCCAACAGCACCCGCAGCGCAGAGCTGGCAAGGAATTGACCGATGCCCAGCGCCAGCAGAACCATCAAGGGAATCTCGATGATCCCGTGTCCGACGGCGACCCACGCTCCGGCATGAGGGGACCGGCTTCCCTTGCCGATGGTTGCGGCCGTGACCGGACCGGGCGCCATGACGCCCGAAAGGGAAGTGACGGCCGCAACCGAGAGGAAGGCCAGGAAGGACATGGGGATATTGTACTCAAGGTTCAAGGCCCTAAAGGTCCCAAGACCTTTAGGGCCTTGAACCTTCGCTACGCCGCCAGCAGACTGCGCGCCGAGCCCATATCCAGCTCGCGCATGCGTTCCATACGGAATTGCTGGGTATACAACTGATGAAATTTTCCGCGCAGCCGCATGAGTTGCGCATGGGTGCCCTGTTCGCTGATCCGCCCCCCTTCGACGACGATGATGCGGTCCGCGCGGCGGATGGTGGACAGCCGGTGGGCGATCACGAACGAAACCCGGTTGCGCATCAGCATGTCCATTCCGCGCTGGATCAGCGACTCGGTGACCGTATCCACCGAGCTGGTGGCCTCATCCATAATCAGGATGTCGGGTTGGACGAGCACCGCCCGGGCCAGGCTGATCAGCTGCTTCTGGCCGGTGGAGAGCCGGTTTCCGCCCTGTCCGACCTCGGTGTCGTAGCCCTTTTCCAGCGTCTGGATGAAATCGTCCGCTCCGGTGAGGCGCGCCGCCTCGGCCACCTCGCCGTCGGAGGCGTCCAGCCGTCCGTAGCGGATGTTTTCGCGGACCGTTCCGGAAAAGAGATGCGGCGTCTGCAACACCACGCCGATCCGGGATTGGATCGCCTTCTGAGTCAGGGTGGTGTAATCCCGCCCCGCGATGCGGATCGTTCCCCGCCGCGGTTCATAGAACCGGCACAGCAGGCTGGCGATGGTCGTCTTGCCGCCGCCGGTCGGCCCGACCAGGGCGATCGATTCGTTCTCCCCGACGCGCAGCGAGAAATCCTCCAGTACCGACTCGCCTTTCTTGTACCAAAACGATACCCCGTCGAACACCACCTCACCGCGCAGGGATTCCGGATCCAACGCATCGGGACGGTCGACGATCTCCGGCCGCGAATCGACCAGCGAGAAGGACCGCTCGGCCGAAGCGATGGCGTGCTGCATCTCGGAGAACACGCGCGCCAGATCCTGCACCGGCCACAGCATGAAGGTCACGTATCCGATGAACGCCTGGATGGTGCCGATTGAAATGACTCCCTCCAACGCCTGCGCCCCGCCGGACCACGCCACCATCGCCAGCGCCACGGCCCCGATCCCCTGCACCACCGGCAGGAACAGCGCCGAAAGCCAGCCGGCGCGGAACCCGGCGTCGTACATTTCATCGGTCCGCTCGCGGAATTCGCGCAGATTCCGGTCCTCGCGCCCCAGGGCCTTTATCACCCGCACGCCGGTGATCGTCTCGTTGAAGGAGGCGGTGATTTTCGAATTCACCCGGCGCACTTTCCGGTACTCGCGGATGATCCGCTGCTTGAACAGCGCCCCGGCAAACACCAGCACGGGGATCGTCAGGACCACGAGGACCGCCAGTTTCCACTGCAGGTAGAGCATGAAGCACAGAGCCGAAAAAATGCTCATCGACGCCCAGGTGCAATCCAGCAGCCCCCAGGTCACCAGATCGGCGACCTTCGACGGGTCGCTGGTGACGCGCGACATGATCCAGCCGACAGGCGTGCGGTCGAAGTAGGAAAACGAAAGCTCCTGCAGCCGGGTGAACATGCTCCGGCGCAGGTCATATTGGATTCGCTCGCCCAACAAACCCGCCAAGTAGATGAAGCTGAACACACCGGCCGCCTGGAGGATAGAGAGGACGATGAACAGCCCGCCGATCCCGATCAGCGCTTCGGGTTTTCCGGGCGTGACGGCCTCGTCGATCACAAGCTTCTTCAGATAGGTGAAAAAGGAATCCGAAAGCGCCACCAGCGCCACGGTGATCAGAAAGCCCCACAGCCAGAGCTTCCGGCGGGCCGCCAGGCCGATCATCCGGCGCAGGGTCCCGGTATCCCAGGATTCTTCAAATTCTTCTTCTTCCCAGTAATCCACAGCCATCTTCAATTTCTCCGTATGGTGTCTCGACGTGCCGGCGATTATTCCCCATCCACGAAAGACACTGGATCCCCGATACGAGCACTCGGGGATGACGGGATTGGCGTCTTCCCTACTGCACGCCGGCTTCCGCCACCAACTCGTCTTCCACTTCCGTCTCGATCCGGGATTGCAGGAGGAAGATCCGGCGGTAGAAGCCTTCCTGTTCCATCAATTGCTCGTGTTTGCCGGATTGGATGATCCGGCCGTTTTCCAGCACCAGGATCAGGTCGGCGCGCATGACGCTTTGGACGCGATGGGCGATGATGAAGGTCGTCCGGCCCTGCATCAGTCCTTCGAGTGCCTGTCGGATCGCGGCTTCGGTTTCGGAATCCACCGACGAGGTCGAATCGTCGAGGATCAGCAGGCGCGGATTCTTGAGCAGAGCCCGCGCGATAGCGATCCGCTGGCGCTGCCCCCCCGACAAGGTGACCCCCTTCTCCCCCACCAGAGTCCGGTAGCCGTCCGGCAGGCCGAGGATCACATCGTGGATGGCGGCCGCCCGGGCCGCCGCCTCCATCTCCGCATCCGGCACCTCGCGTTCGACACCATAGACGATGTTCTCCCGGATCGTGCGCGAAAAAAGGAACGGCTCCTGTTCGACGATGCCGATCTGCCGCCGCAGATAGCGCTTCGGATACTCCCGCAGCTCCACGCCGTCCAGCAGAATGCTGCCCGCGGTGTATTCGTAGAAGCGCGGCAGCAGGTTGACCAGCGAGGTCTTGCCGGATCCGGTCGGGCCCAGCAGCGCCACCGCCCGGCCGGGGTCGCAGTGGAAACGGATATCCCGCAGGATGTCCTTCTCCCCGCGGTATTCGAACGACACGCCGCGGAATTCCACCTCGCCGCGCAGCTCCACGGACGGGGATACTGTGCCCGTGTCGAGGTCCTCGACCGGTTCGGCAAGGATCACACTCGTCCGGAAGGCGGAGACCAAACCGTTCGATGCATGGACCACCAAACGCCCGAGATCGCGCATCGGCCAAATCAGGTAGACGACCAACCCGGTGTAGGTGATGTACTGGCCGACGGTGATCCCCCCCTGAATGGCCATCACCGCCCCCAGCGCGAACCCCGCCAGCACCTGGGAGGCGCACAGGATGTCGGTCGACGGCCAGAAGAGCGCGTGCATGAGCAGCAGCGCCCGGCCGCGCCGGTACTTCTCGGTGTTCTCCTTCTCGAACTTGGCGGATTCGAAATCCTGCTGGGCGAAAGCCCGCACCACCCGCACGCCGGCCAGGTTCTCCTGCAACATGGTGGAGAGGACGGCGTCCTGGTCCTGGTAGGAATCGTACGCCTTGGCGACCCGCCGGAAGAAGAAGATCGACACGCCGATGATGAAGGGAACCACCACCACCGACGCCAGGGCCAGCTTCGGATTGAGCAGCAACAAGGCGGCCAGGTTCACCAGGAACAGCATGCCGATCCGCGCGACCCCGATCGCCTGGTCGGCGAAAAAGCGGCGCACCGCATCGACGTCCGACGTGCTGCGCTGGATCAGTTCGCCGGCCGGCATCCGGTCGTGGTAGGAAAACGGCAGGTGCTGGATGTGGTCGTAGAGCCGGTTGCGCAGCCGCCGGGCGACGTTTTCCGACGCCGCGGACGTCAGGCGCCCGCTGATGAACGAGAAGAGCCCCTGTCCGAGCGCCAGGGCGATGATGCCGCCCGCCGCGACCGGCAGCATTCCCGCGAAGACATCCCGGTCGATGGTTTTATCGACCAGGATGCCCAAGACATAGAACGTCGCCGTCCGGGCGGCGCCGGCGCCCATCTGGGCCAGCATGGCGAACAGGTATCGGAGCCGGAATCCCCCGGCATACGCCCACAGCACGGCCAGCCGGCGCCCGATGGATCCGTTCTCTTCCTTGCGTTTTTCGGCCATGTCGTCCTCTATCCTGAAAAGAAAAACCACGGTTTCTGCACGATTCCGTGGTTAAAAAGAAAACCACGGGCTTTTTCGGATGCGCCCGTGGGTCGGAAGAACGGGGTAAAGCTACCGGTCTACAGGCGCAATCCGAGAAGGCATACCGGCGACATCGCCAATTGCCTTCGCTTCGATCATCGACAGAAACTCGTTGACCATGAAATGCGCCTTTCCTGTAGAGTGGCAGGAATCTACCACGCAGCGGGAAAACGGTCAAGGCGATTTCCCGTGGGATTTATCCGCGTTCGAACCGCGAGGCTTCGCGAAACCAGCGCGGCTGCCGGATCCGGTTCTTGCGGTAAAAGGCCCTCAAGCGGACCCAGTTCTTCGACCACCGGGCCTTCTCCTTTTTCGATGGCGGCAACAGCCCGAGGAAACGCAATGCATTTCCGCCAAGGAAATCCCGCATTTCCTCGGCCGAGAAGATGCCGCTCTCCCCCAGCACACGCCGATACCGTTTCAGGAACTCCGTGTAGTGATCCGCCCGCGCGATAACGTGCCAATCGATCCCGAACAGCAATTTTCGCTGGATCACGCCCGGGTGGTCCCTGCACATCGCCGCATACGCCTCCCGGAATTTGGGCAGATCGCCGTCGTCGATGATCCTATGGTGCGCGACATCGGCAAACAGGTTCGGATACTCTCCGAGCATGTCGGCGATTTGCTGGACCCAGGTGCCGGCATCCCCGTCCGGCCGCCTGAGCCGGGCGACACCCCGCAGGGATTGCACGAACCGCGACCAGCGCGATTGGGGAACATATTCCTCCGGGCGGCTCCAGCCGAAATGGGCGAGGTTGACATGCAGGCGCGGGTAGGCATCCAGGACCGCGCGCCAATATTCCGGGCTGCCGAAATCGAAACTGGCCCCCGGATATGCCTCGATTCCATTATGCACGCAGTGGGCCGTGATCGGCACCTGTTCACGCTGGCAGAAGCGGTACAGGTCGGAAAGCACCTCATCGAACTGCTCCCCGGTAAAAACCGCATAGCGCTTGAGGTGGTTGCGGGAGAAGATCCTGCGCCGCTGCCTGTCCACCCGGGTGTTCCCCAACGGACGGTAGCCGATCGTATTGTAGACCTTCACACCGATGAATCCCTTGTTGCGGACGGCTTCCTTGGCCAATTCCAGCGAACTGTACTTTTCCCGCGGTCCGCCCTCGGGTTCGCCCGGGCCGGGCATTTTGGCACGGTAGGCCAGTTCGCGGGCCGGGTCGAAGGGCGCAAAGGGGTGGATCCGGCCCTTGAAGGGCAGGACCACGTCGCGGTACACCGAATCGATCTGGTCGGCGATGGGCAGCTTTTTCGAGTGCCGGAACCAATATTCGTAATCCACCATCAGCGGGACGAACAGCGCGATGCGGTCCTTGCGGAAATCGGCGATCATTTCCCTGGTGATGTCGCGCATATCGGCCAGGGAGAGAATATCCGCCCAGCGGCGATATCCTTTTCCGGTATAGAGATAGGTGAGCCGCTTCACCAGATCCACCAGCAGGCCGCGGCTTTCGCCGCGGATGGCGTTTTCGATCACCGTGAACAGGAGCGGCGCGAGCGCACGGACATACCATTCCGGATAGGTGCGCGAGAGCAGATACCCCTTGAGGGGAATATCCCGGCCGCGGAACACATGGGCATGGACGTCGATGACGGTCGCCATCCCGGCCTCCCTTTGATGGTCCTTCCTTCGATCCCGGATCCCATGAATACAGGTTGGATTGTATACCCGTTTCCCGAAACGGCAATCCGCCGGGCCTTTCAGCTCGGCGGCAGATCGGCAGAAAAAAACGCAGCCATGAAGGCTGCGGTCTGTACCTGCCCTGCCCTCTCCTCTATCCTCCCTCGGTTTTCAGCTTACGAAAAACGGGGGGAATTAGGAGGAGGAGGATTATGCTACCGGATTAACCACCCGGCCCAGGAACAGGATCGTGCCGGTGAGGTTGTCACGGATGAGGAAAAGGAACGGACGGTCGACGGTGAATTCCACCGGGGCGCCGATCGGCGCGGATTCCCGCATCATGATCACTACCGTCGCCGCGGCGGCTTCGGTGCCGGCCTCGTCCACCCCGACGAACGACTTATGCAGAATGGCACCGATGTGCAGTTCCGGTTTTCCGGTCATGCCGGAAAAATCCGCCGCGCCGGTGAAGGCGTCCGTCATGCCCAGCCGCTTGAAGGCTTCGGGCAGTTTCTGGGCTTCCCACTCGAAGTCGAACTTGGGCATGGCCAGGTCGACTTCGGCACCCTGCAGCGAGCCGACGGCGGCCGAGAACAGATCGGCGTCCAGCCGGTCTTCCAACCCGCCCAAACCGCCCTCATCCGGCAGCAGGACCAGCATGGAAAGCTGTCCGCCGACGTACGGCAGTTCCGCCATGCGGTAGCCCTCGCCCGACATCACCCGCATTTCCGCCCGCTGGCGCATCATCGGCACATCGACCGTTTTTCCATCCAGCAACCGGAAGGAATCCGGCTTGGTCGCTTCTTCCGGGAAGGGATTGGCCCAAGCAGCGTTGAAGTAAACGGCGTTGGCCAGCACCAGCCGCGTCAGATCATCCAGAATCCCCGGCGGGATGATGTCCTTGACCTTCTCCTCCGTCTCCCGGCTGACCCATTCGTTGATCACCAGCCGCGATCCGTCGGGGTCCTTAATGAAATCCAACAGCCGCATCCCGGCGCCGTAATTTCGGGCCAGCAGATCCAGGAAGTCCTGTTCGAAGTGGTAGTCAACCTGCCCCCACAGCGAATTGGCCACGTGCAGCCGGAATACCTGGTCCGGCTCGAGATCTTCGATCTCCGAACGGCTTGCCAACTCCAGGGCCAGTTTGTTGAACGCCGGATGCAGCGCCTCCTGCGGAAGCGTGTAGTGAAGCGCCTGCGCCATTTGATCGGCGGTTTGCCCCTTCGCCCCGGCATAGGTCATGGCCAGCGCGATCGACATGCTGTAGGGCGAGTAGAACAGGTTCTCGTCCCCGGCCGCGATCTCCCGATACATGGCAAAGGCGAATTCCGAATTTCCTTGCACCAGTTCCGCCAGGTCCGAATCCGGCGCTTGCGGGGAAAGGTCCTGCGGGACATCGGAATGGATATCCGACGATCCCCCCGAACCCGGGGAGCCGGTGTCTCCTGGGGCCGGCGTCCGCACCGCGGCCGGCGAAGCCGCAGCGCAGGCGGACAACAACCATGACGCCGAGAGGATCAACAGGACGGCACGGGATCGCTTCACTGTGTCTTTCTCCTTCCTCTTCCCAATACCACGAAGGGAAAAAGCGCTGTAGAAGATACATACATGACGCCGGAATCGATTTCCGGTTCCCGGACAATTTTTGTCCGAATTCATCTTCGGGATGTGCGGCCCCGCAAAACGGAGCGGACTTCCGGCCGGGCTGATGCGGCGTTGTGAAAAGGCCTCAGACGGGTTTTCGATAGAAACGGTACCGCTTATATATTTTCGCCCCCATGTGGTGGGCGATGGGCCACGTGTCGGTGTTGTCCTCTCCGGTGAGCGAGAGATCGAC
This sequence comes from Anaerolineales bacterium, assembly GCA_046260075.1. Classification (GTDB taxonomy): domain Bacteria; phylum Chloroflexota; class Anaerolineae; order Anaerolineales; family RBG-16-64-43; genus JAFGKK01. Next base: position 9,277 of record JBJYXS010000375.1, read on the forward strand.
CCATGTATAGCCCTTGGCGGCGACCCGCCGGGCCATCTCGTCGAAGAGCAGCACCGCCACGCCGGTATCCCAGAACTCCGGAGGTACGACGACGCTCTTGATGCAGATGCTTTTCGGCTGCACGTTGCGGTACCGCAGCGCGCGCAGGTAATCCCACGGGTACCGCAGACCGTTGATCCGGATCAGCACCTCGTTGTAATTGGCGATGGCCGGGAAGAACCCTACGGCCTGGCCGTCGATTTCAGCAAACAGGACCAATTCCGGATCGGCCAGGTCCTTGAGCGGCAGCAGGATGGCTTCGATCGATTCGCGCGTGTAGGGCAGGAAGCCGGGAAGGTGCGCCAGCGCCCGGTTCTGCAGATCCCATACCCGGTCGATCTCCGCCTGCAGATCGTTCATCCGCGCCCCGCGGACGGCGATGGGCTTGCGCCGGCGGATCCGTTCGGCCAGCCGGGCGAGCCTTCGGACGGCCGGAGCGTTCAGGTCGACGTCGATGCAATAGGCGACGTTGTCGCCCCCGAGCTTGGTGAATCCGAACCGTTCGCAGAAATCCGGATAGTAGTTTGGATTGTGGCCGCACAGCAT
>JBJYXS010000376.1:0-8701 GCA_046260075.1 Anaerolineales bacterium
TGTTCCTTGCAGGCTTCTCCCTCGGCTTCATCGCCCCTTCTTCCCGCCATGGCCTTGTTGTTTTCCCTCTCCGCCGGTGTGCTCTCGATATTCCGATTCGCCCGTCCCATGTTGCAGGTTGCCGCAGCCCTTCCGCCAACCGTCGAAAAAAGCCGTCTTTTACGTTACTTCCTTATCGCCGCGATAAGCGGACTCTTCCTTCTGGGGATTCTTCCCCAGTTGTATATCCCTTTGGTGGTGAATGCGGCCAATGCTTTTCAGAATCTCATGACCCCGATTTTCTAGCGTCTTTTCTCCTCCAATAATCAGATGGGGAGGAAAGTTTTTCGTTTTTCCTGATAAAACCAAATCCTCTTATATTTAATTTATTACTATAGTTGTCGTAGAGCTTGTGCAAACGGGGAGAAAACGGAAAAAGAAGGAAAAAGCAGCCGTATCAAGTAATAACCCCTTTTGACAACCTGTGCATAGCGAAGAAGTGTAAAAAAGCCCTGTTTTTACGAACAGAACAAGTGTTTTCAAAAATAGGCCTGTAAATAGCAAAAAGTTGTTTATCGGAGGTCCCCTCTCCCCAGAACAGGCCGGTTATCCACAGAAAACGGGCGTTTATCCACAGAAAACGGCCCACAGGTCTTCCACGGATATGTCCACAAACCGGCCATCGAAACCTTTGGGAAAGTAAATAGATAGCCGGTTCTTCGGCGGGTTTCCACAACTTATCAACAAAAACAGCCGATTTTTACAAAGAGGATAGGGAAAAAAGCGGACAGGCTGGAGATAACGAGAGGTACCTTTTTCTGGTGGAATTAGGGTTGGTAGAGAGAAAAGCGCCGAATCCCAAGATTACCTGGCTTGGGATTCGGCGCGGACGGCGAGCGGGTTAATTATTTACGGTGGGTTGGTACAACTGCTGGCGGATGGACATGATCTGCCGGCGCAGTTTATCGTCCTGTTCCATAAGGTCGTTAATCTTATCGCATCCGTACATCACCGTGGTGTGATCGCGGCCGCCCATGGCGTTGCCGATTTCCGGCAAGGAAGCGTCGGTTTCTTCGCGGATCAAGTACATCGCGACTTGGCGGGGAAGTACGACCTCTTTGGACCGTTCCCGGCTGAGCATCTTCTCCCGGTCGATCCCGAATTGGCCCGCTACGGCGTCGATGATGGTGTTCGGTGCGATCCGCCGGTTTTTCGGCAGCATATCCGTTAATGCGGATTCCACCAGTTCCGGCCCGATGGGCGTTCCACTGAGGTCGGAAAGGGCCAACACCCTGATGAGTGCGCCCTCCAGCTCGCGGATGTTGCTCTGGACGCTGCGGGCGATGATTTCGAGGATTTCCGGCGGCATGGTACGGCCGGCGCGCTCCGCCTTCGAGCGGAGAATAGCCATGCGCGTTTCGATGTCCGGCGGTTGAATGTCCGCCGTCAGCCCCCATTCAAAGCGGGAGCGTAAACGCTCCTCCAGGGTGACCATCGCTTTCGGCGGACGGTCTGAGGAAAGCACCAGTTGTCGGTTTTGCCCGTGTAGAGCGTTGAAAGTGTGGAAAAACTCTTCCTGGGTGGATTCCTTCCCCGCGATGAATTGCACGTCGTCGATCAGCAGAACATCGATCCGTCGGTATTTATCGCGGAAGGCTTCGGTGGTATGGGATCGGATGGAGTTGATCAGGTCGTTGGTGAAATCCTCGGAGGTGACGTAGAGGACCATCAGGCCATGCTCGATACACTGATTCCCGATGGCATGCAGGAGATGGGTTTTTCCCAACCCGACGCCACCGTAAAGAAACAGCGGGTTATAGGCTTGCGCGGGATTATCGGCTACGGCTACGCTGGCGGCGTGAGCCAGACGGTTGCTGTTTCCGACCACGAACGACGAAAAAGTGTAGCGCGGATTGAGGTTGTTCCCGGTCGGCCTGGGAGGGAGTGCGATCCCCGCTTCCATGTCCGTGGAAAAGGAGAACGGCTCATCCTCTTCGACCGGATCCGGGTCTTCGGATCCATCCGGTTTTCCGACTTCGAACCGAATGTCAGCCGGTTGGCCCCAGATGCCCGTTAAGATCTTCCTGGCCAAACCCGTCAGACGATCCTCAAGCCAATCCCTGGCGTACCCATTGGCGACCCCGATGGTGAAAACGCCCCTTTCGTAAGACAGGAAGCGGGCATCCCTGACCCAAGTATCGTACGTGGCTTTGTTCATTTCCAATTGGAATTGACCGAGGGCCGCCTGCCAAGCTTGTTCGGGATTCATGTCGTCAAGCTCCGTCGTCGAAAGTTCGCTTTTATTGTTTGAAGGGTAAAGCCAGGTGGTTCGGTGGTTCGAAGCAAATGGTTGATGTGGATTTTAACAAACTTATTCGCAGATGACAACGATTTTTGGGCACCAAATCGCGATTTCCACAATCCTTTAAGGTTGTCATCTCTTAAACAGATGTCGAAAACAACAACAGAGGTGTTTAGGGCCACGATTACTCGAAAGGCGAAATATGTGCCAATAAAGGCGGTATCCGCATTCCTCCACCCAGATGTAGGGGGTAACCGGCTTTTTTGGTGAGGATATTAAAAAAATCTGCGGCAGAAAAAAAATAAAATGGAGCCTTGAATTGAAATTTCGCCCGACGGAGGTATGCGGAGATGGGAAAAAAGGTCGGTGCGGTATAATCCCGCCATGCCGCTGACACCCAAAGAAGTCGAACATATCGCGTTGTTAGCCCACCTTCAATTGGGGGAGGAAGAGATGGAAAAATACCGCCTGCAATTGGAGAGCATTTTGGATTATGCGGACCGTTTACGTCAAGTGGACACTTCCTCCATCTCCCCGACCACAACCGTCCTCCCCTTGCGATCGGTGGTGAGGGAGGACAATATCCGGGATTCCTTGGTGCGAGCGGATGCTCTTGCCAATTCGCCGGATAAAGAACGGCACATGTTCCGCATTCCACCCGTTTTCGAATAGATGGGCCACATACGATGAATTGCTTGGACCTCTCATTAAGTGAGTCGGCGCAGGAACTACGGAAGGGCGGCTTAAGTAGCGCGACTCTTACCAAGGCCTATTTGGATAGGGCGGCGGCGGAAAACCCCATACTTAACGCATTCCTGCAGTTGGCGGGTGATGAGTTGTTGGCCCGTGCCCGACAGGCGGATGAGCGGTTGGTGGCATTCCGGAAAACCGGGGAATCGCCGCCACTCCTCGAGGGGATTCCCATCGCGATAAAAGATGTCTTATGCGTTCAGGGCTTCCGCTGCACGTGCGGATCGCGTATTTTGGAGCAGTTCCAACCCCCCTACACGGCGACGCCGGTTCGGCGGTTGCAAGCGGCGGGCTCTTTGGTGATGGGAAAAACGAATACGGACGAATTCGCGATGGGATCTTCCACAGAGAATTCTGCCTTTGGCGTGACTCGGAATCCTTGGGATACTGAACGCGTACCCGGAGGGTCAAGCGGCGGCAGTGCGGCTGCGGTGGCGGCGCGGATGGCTCCTGCGGCGCTTGGGACGGATACCGGCGGAAGCGTCCGACAGCCGGCCGCCTACTGTGGAGTCGTCGGGCTGAAGCCTTCCTACGGACGGGTGTCGCGATACGGATTGATTGCCTTCGGATCTTCACTGGATTGCGTCGGCGTTCTGACACGGACGGTGGATGACGCCGCTTTCTTGCTGGAAATCATGGCCGGCCACGACCCGCTGGATTCCACATCCATGCCGGACGGCGTACCATCCTACCGGAATGCTTTACGGCGGGAAGGAGATCTGGGGGGAATCCGCGTCGGTGTGCCCAAGGAGTATTTTCTGCCCGGCATCCAACCGGATGTGGATCGGTTGGTCCGCGCGGCAATCGACATCCTGCGGTCGTTGGGCGCCGAAGTGCGCGAAATTTCGCTGCCCAATACGGACTACGCGCTTCCGGTGTACTACATGGTGGCTCCGGCGGAAGCCTCGGCCAACCTGGCTCGGTACGACGGTGTGCGGTTCGGTTTGCGAAAGCCGGGAGCGGGATTGTGGGAAACCTACGACGGTACGCGGGGAGCGGGATTCGGGCCGGAAGTGAAGCGGCGGATCATGCTCGGCACATACGCGCTGTCCGCCGGCTACTATGATGCCTATTACGGACAGGCTCAGAAAGTCCGCACGCTGATAAAGGCGGATTTTGACACCGCCTTCCAGACGGTGGATGTCATCGCATCGCCGGTCACGCCGACGACCGCATTCCGCATCGGGGAGAAGGTGGATAATCCGCTGGCGATGTACATGGAGGATCTCCTTACCCTGTCAGCCAGCCTGGCGGGGTTGCCCGCCATGTCGATTCCCTGTGGACGTGACGGGCAGGGCTTGCCGGTAGGATTGCAGCTGAGCGGTCCGTTCCTGGGGGAGGAGGCCATCCTGCGGGTGGGCTGGGCATTCCAACAGGCGACCCCATGGCATAAGGAGGCACCCAGCCTATGAAACTCGTCTTGCCTATGGCGGGATTCGGGACGCGATTGCGGCCGCTTACTTGGAGTAAGCCGAAACCCCTGGTCCAAGTTGCCGGGAAGGCCATCTTGGGACATGTGCTCGACATGTTCTGCCGGCTTTCGGAATTGGAAGAGGTGGTTTGCATCGTGGGGTTTCTGGGGGAGCAGGTGCAGGAATACATCCGCCGGACGTATCCGGATATCCGCGCTCAATACGTCGAGCAGAAAGATCTTCTCGGCCAGTCGCAAGCCCTCTGGCTTGCCCGCGATCACTTGCAGGGACCGATCCTGATCTCGTTCGTAGATACGTTGGTACAGACGGATTTTCAGCGGACGCTTCGAAAGAAACATCAGGCCACTGCCTGGGTGAAGCAAGTCGAGGACCCAAGGCGGTTCGGAGTGGCGGCTTTGGGAAAGAACGGGCGGGTGGAGCAACTGCTGGAAAAACCCTCCACCATGGACAATCGACTGGCCGTGGTGGGAACCTATTACCTGCCGAGCGGCGGCGACCTCATGAGCGCCATCGAGCGCCAGATGGAAGGGGGGGATACGCTTGGCGGGGAATTTTACTTGGCGGATGCAATCAACCTCCTGCTGTCGGAAGGAATGGAGATGACCGTGGAAGAGGTGGATCATTGGGAGGATTGCGGAAAACCGGAGACCCTCCTCCACGCCAATCGGTTTCTCCTGGAACGAGACGGCGGACAATCCCAGCGCCCGCCGGGCGAGGATGTCGTGGTGATACCGCCCGTATTCATCGATCCGAAAGCTGTGGTCGAGCAATCGGTAATTGGACCGTATGTTTCCCTGGCAGCCGGCTGCCGCGTACAGCAATCGGTCATCCGGGATTCCATCGTCGACGAAAAGGCGGAAATCGCGCGGATGGTGGTTTCCGAATCGCTGATCGGAGCCCAAGCCAGGCTGCTGGGAAAGTTCGGCTCGTTCCTGGTGGGCGATTCCTCGGAGATGAAGGTTGGATAGGGAAGACGGCGGCGTGGACACACTGGTGAAGTGTTATTCAGGAGTGGAATACGCGGAACGCCCGGTGCGGTTTTCCTGGGAGGGGAAGCACCACATGGTCAGCCGGATCTGTGATGAACGGAGGACACCCGAAGGAAAGCAGTTTGAGGTCGTGGACGAGGAAGGAGGAAGGTTTCTCCTAACGTATACGACCGCCCATGATCATTGGACAATCCGCACTGCGCCACAGGGCAAAGTGGCGTAAAACGGTTGAGGTTAATATGCGGAAATTCATCGCCAAACGAGTCGAATCCGTACCTCCATCCGGAATCCGGCGTTTTTTCGACATCGCCGCCACGATGAAGGACGTCATCTCATTGGGGATCGGAGAACCGGATTTCATCACCCCTGCACCCATCCTGCGGGCGGGGATCCGCTCCCTCCGTCTGGGCGATACGCACTACACTTCGAATTCGGGCACCCGGGAATTGCGCGATGCGGTATCGGTGATGGTAAAGCACCTGTACGACGTATCGTACGATCCGGAAGAGGAAATCCTGATCACCGTAGGGGCTTCGGAAGCCCTTCATCTGGCGCTTTCGGCGATCCTCGATCCGGGGGACGAGGTCATCGTTCCCGAACCCTGTTTCGTTGCCTATACGCCGGAGGTGGTATTTGCCAGCGGCGTTCCGGTGACCGTACCCACTTATGTGAAGAACAATTTCCAGGTGACCGGAAAAGACATCGTAAAGGCCGTAACCCCCCGGACCAAGGCGATCCTCATCGGGTATCCCAACAATCCGACCGGTGCGGTAATGTCGCGTGAAAATTTACAGCATGTGGGTGAGGTCGCCCGCGAGCACGACCTGCTGATCATTTCGGATGAACTATACAGCCGCTTGGTTTACCACCAGGAGCACGTCTGCGTTCCGTCGCTGACGGGGCTCCGCGAGCGGACCATTCTGATAAACGGTTTTTCCAAGGGATACGCGATGACCGGATGGCGGCTGGGTTTTGTCGCTGCGCCGGCCGAGTTGATGGAGGCGATGCGGAAAATCCACCAATACACGATCATGTCCGCGCCGACTATGTCGCAAGCCGCCGGGCTGGAGGCGATCCTGCGCGGCGAGCAGTACGTAAGGGAAATGCTGGAGGAGTACGATCGCCGGCGAAAGCTCCTCTTGCGGGGCTTGAATTCCCTGGGGCTGGATTGTTTTGAACCGCAGGGTGCGTTTTACGCCTTCCCGTCGGTGGCCAAGACCGGAATGGACGACGAGGCTTTCTCGGAAGCGTTGCTGCGCGAAGAGCAGGTGGCGGTCGTTCCCGGGTCCGCGTTCGGACCAAGCGGAAAGGGTTTCGTCCGGGTCTGTTACGCCACTGCCTATGAGAAGATCGAGGAAGCGCTGGACCACATGCGGCGATTCATGCGCCGGCATGGGTAGGCGCCGTTCGAACCGCACATAAGGGAGAATTAAACGGCATGGAATGGGAACCGGTTGTCGGCTTGGAGGTGCATGCCGAATTGCGCACCCGATCGAAGATGTTTTGCGGGTGCGCGGTGGTGGATTCCACACTCGCTGAACCCAACACCTCCACCTGCCCGGTTTGCCTGGGAATGCCCGGAAGCCTTCCGGTGATCAACCGGGCGGCGGTCGATCTGGCGCTGCGTGTGGCTTTGGCGCTGGAATGCCGGGTAGAACCGGTGAGTGTTTTCGCACGGAAGAATTATTTCTACCCCGATCTTCCCAAGGGATACCAGATTTCGCAGTACGAACTGCCGTTGGCCGTCGGCGGAACGTTGCGTATCTGGGCGGAAAAACAAAAGCGTAGTATCCGAATCCGGCGGGTGCATCTGGAGGAGGATACCGGGAAACTTCTCCACGAGGAGAACCCCGCCCGATCATTGGTCGACCTGAATCGTGCTGGAGTCCCGCTGCTGGAGATCGTCTCCGAGCCGGACATGCATTCCTTGGAGGAAGTGAAAGCCTATGCCACAACGCTGCGCCGTTTGCTGCGTTACGTGGAGGTCAACAGCGGCGATATGGAGAAGGGCGTCATACGGTTCGAGGCGAACATCTCCCTCCGGCCGGCCGGTTCGGACACGTTCGGAACGCGCGTTGAGGTAAAAAACCTGAATTCCTTCCGAGCCATGATCCATGCCATGGAATATGAGATTGAACGGCAGTCATCCCTGCTCAACCGCGGGGAGGACATCCGGCAGGAGACGCTGGGATGGAATGAAGCCACGGGGCGAACCTACAGCCAACGCTCCAAAGAAGAAGCTCATGATTACCGGTACTTCCCCGAGCCGGATCTTCCCCCGCTGGAGGTATCTGAGGAATGGCGCGCCGCTGCCGCCAAAGCCCTTCCGGAGTTGCCCGAGGCCCGGTGCGAGCGGCTGATGGAACAATACGGCCTGAAACAACGGACGGCGGAGGTTATCGTGGAGGAGAAGGCGACCGCGGATTATTATGAACAGGCTGTCGCCGCATCCGGTGCGCCGGCGCGCACCGCAGCCACCTGGATGAGTGGTGATTTATTTGGGCTGTTGAACGGTCGAAACCTGCCCTTGATCGGAGAAAATGGTGCACCGGCCATTCCGCCGGAAGAGTTTGGCGCGCTGGTGCGCATGGTGTCGGAAGGGAAGATCAACGGCCCAACCGGGAAGACGCTCTTGGCGGAAATGATCGAAACGGGAAAAACAGCCGGCGCCCTCGTTTCCGAACGCGGGCTGCAGCAAATCGCCGACGAGGATACGCTGCAGGACGCAGTCCGGAAGGTCCTGGCGGATCATCCGGAGCAGGTCGCCTCCTACCACGGCGGGAAAACCACCGTGATTCAATGGTTGCTCGGACAGGTGATGAAAGCCTCCGGGGGAAGGGCGAATCCGAAGGTTGTCCGAGAGATATTGGAGCAGCAACTGGCGCAGAAGCCCTAACGGCGGTTTGGCAGAAAGGGGGCCGATGGATGGTATTGTCAGGGAAGAGAAGGCTGCTGGGCAACCTTTTGCTGGTTGCCGCGGCGATGGCCTGTAGCCTGGTGAGCGCGCGGACGAATCACCAGCCGCCTTTTTCCGCAGAGAGAACCGCCTCGCCTTCGCCGGAGACCGAGCCGTCGCACGCGATGTCGACCACGCCGACCGGATGCACCGATCCTTCTCTTTTAATCACACTAAATGTCGAAGAAACCGACATGAATAAGGCAATGGGCTTCAGCTGGAGCGCCGATTCGCCGTGGGGATTCCAGCATACGGGAATCGATTTCATGCCCGGCGGAGATCTGCGGGCCTT
>JBJYXS010000377.1:0-9291 GCA_046260075.1 Anaerolineales bacterium
GCAGCGGATGTTGTCTTTTGCGCAGCGGACGGCGATCGATTTCGTCAGCAGCGTTAGTGCGCCCTTGGTGGCCACATACGCCTCATTGGTGTACTTATGTCCGATCAACCCGCAAACGGAAGACATATTGAGGATCACGCCGCCGCCGGCCTTGCGCATGACGGGCAGGGCGTGTTTGATGCCGAGGAAGGGGCCCTTTACGTTCACCGCGAGCATTGCATCCAGCGATTCGGCGGGCATTTCCTCGATATCCTTGCGGATGTTGATCCCCGCATTGTTGACCAGCACGTCGAGCCGTCCGGTCTTCGCGACCACCGCCGCCAGCGCCGCCTGCCAGCTCTCCTCCGAGGTCACATCGAGGGACAGGAACTCCGCGCTGCCGCCGAGGATTTTGGTCGTTTCCCGTCCGACCGTTGGATTCACATCGGCGAGGAAGACTTGGGCGCCTTCCCGGGCGAAGGCGCGGGCGATTTCGGCGCCCAGCCCCTGGGCCGCGCCCGTGACCAGCGCGACTTTTCCCGCCAGACGTCCGCTCACGGCTTCCGTCCGCCGCCGGCGCGGACCAGTACGCCGGCAAGCCGTTCGTAGAATTGGATCACCCCGCCGTGGTCGTCCTTCTGTTTGCCGTCCACCCGCAGCGCCTGCATGATCTCCATGATCTGGCCGGTGAGGGGCACGGGGACGGCCAGATCGTGGGCGGTGTCGAGCGCGTTCTGCAGGTCCTTGATGTGCAGTTCGATCCGGAAGCCGGGCTTGTAATTGCCTGCCAGGACCATCGGCGCCTTGGCGTTCAGCACCGTGCTGCCCGCCAGTCCGCCCTTGATCGCGTCGAACACAGCCTTCGGATCGACGCCAGCCTTGGTCGCCAGGACGAACGCCTCCGACATGGCGGCGATGTTGAGGGCGACGATGATCTGATTGGCCAGCTTGACGGTGTTGCCCGCGCCGATAGAGCCGCACAGCACGGCGCTCGAGCCCATCTGCAGCAGCACGTCTTTCACTTTCTCGAACACCTCCGGCTTGCCGCCGGCCATGATGGCCAGGGTGCCCTCGATCGCCTTCGGCTCCCCGCCGGATACCGGCGCATCGATCATCTCGACCTTTTTGGCGGCCAGCGCGGCGGCCACATCCTGGGCGGCGCGCGGCGCGATCGAGCTCATATCCACCAGGATATCGCCGGCCTTGGCGCCGTGGATCAGGCCTTTTTCCCCGAGCGCGACCTCCTTGACGTGCGGTGAATTGGGCAGCATGGTGATGACCAGCCGGTTCTTGGCGGCGACGTCCTGGGGCGATTCGCCGACCGCGGCGCCCGCACCGGCCAGTTCCTTGACCGGCGTTTCGTTGATGTCGTATACCGTCAGCTTGTGGCCGGCGGCGATGAGGTTCTTGGCCATGGGCTTGCCCATGATGCCCAGCCCGACAAATCCGATGTTCATGATGTTCCCTCCAGGATGCCCTGTGCCGCCGAGACGATCGCCTCCGCGGTGAGTCCGAAATGCGCCAACAGCGCACCGTAATTTTCCGCCGACAGCCCGAAGCTGTCGCGGATGCCGATTAATTCCGCCGGAGCGTGCCGCGCGCCGCGCAGGGCCTCGAGCACGGCCGAACCCAGGCCGCCGATGATGGAATGCTCCTCGGCGATGACGATCGCGCGGACTCCATCCGCATGGCGGACGACGGCTTCGCGGTCCAGCGGTTTGATGGTTCCCACATTGATCACGCGGGCGGAGACGCCCTTTTCCGCCAGCAGGCGCGCAGCGTCCAGCGCCCGGGAGACCATCACGCCGGAGGCGAAGATCACGGCGTCGGCGCCGTCGCGGATCCGCACGACTTGGCCGATCCGGTATGCGGGATCGCCGGGAAAGGTGAAGGGCAGATCGTTGCGGTTGACGCGGATGTACACCGGCCCCTTCCAATCCAGCAGTTGGTCCATCATCGCCTGCAGTTCCAGCGAATCGGCCGGCGATACCACGCTCATATTGGGCAGGGCCCGCATGAGGGCGACATCCTCCACCGATTGGTGGGTCTTGCCGTCCCCGTAATCCGAGAGTCCGCAACTCGAACCGCAGATCCGGACGTTAAGGTTGGGGATGCAGACCGAGTTGCGGAGCTGATCGTACACGCGCCCCGCGGCGAACACGGCGAAGGAGTGCATGAAGGGGATTTTCCCCGCCAACGCCAGGCCGGCTGCCGTGGAGGCCATGTTCTGCTCGGCGATCCCCATTTCGAAATGCCGCTCCGGGAATTCCTTTTTAAACAGGATCGACTGGGTGGATTTGCTCAGATCGGCGTCGAGTGCCACGACCCGGGAATCCCGCTTCCCGAGCGCCACCAGAGCTTCGCCGTAGGCCATGCGGGGATTCGCCGGAACCGTCATGCCGCCTCCTTCACGGACTGCGCCGTGCGCGAAGGGCCGAGTTCAATGAGAGCCGTATCGTATTGCTCTTGGGTCAGGATCCCGTTGTGGAAGGAGGCGGTGTTCTCGGCGAACGAAACGCCTTTGCCCTTGACCGTATCGGCGATGATCACCGTCGGGGCGTTCTTCCTCCGTCCCGCACTCCGAAGCGCCTTCACCACGGCGGCGATGTCGTGCCCGTCCACGGTGAGGACGTTCCAGCCGAAGGCTTTCCACTTCTTTTCGATATCCGCGATCTCGAACACCTCGCGCGTCGGACCGGTGGCCTGGATCCGGTTGCGATCCACGATCCCGGTGACGCGGTCCAATCCGAACCGCGCCGCGGCCATCGCCGCTTCCCAGATCTGGCCCTCGGCCAGTTCGCCGTCGCCCATGATCACGAACACCCGGGCGGGGGAGCCGTCGAGCCGCAGCGCCAGGGCCATTCCCACGCCGATCGAGAGTCCCTGGCCCAGGGACCCGGTCACCGCCTCCAAGCCCGGCGTCTTGTCCATGTCGGGATGGCCCTGCAGAATCCCCGCCAGCGTCTTTACCTTTTCGCGTTCCGCCAGGGGGATCACGCCGAGTTCCATGAGAGCCGCGTACTGGATCAGCACCGAATGGCCTTTGCTGAGGATCAGGCGGTCGCGGCCGGGATCGGTGATGTTTCGTGGGTCGTAGTGCATGACGTGGAAGTAGAGCGCGGCTGTAATTTCCGCCAGCGAGCACGATCCACCCAGGTGTCCGGCCTTTCCGACGCCGATCATGCGGATCACTTGTTCACGCAATTTCCGCGCGGTATCTTCCAAAGACCGGATCCCGGCGTCGTCGAGCGGCTTAATTTTTCGCGCCATTTCGATTCCTTTCCTTGTTTTGCAGGCGATGGATCGTCCGCAGGACGTGTTCCTCCATGAGCGCTTCGGCGCGTTGGGGATCCCGGGCCTTGATGGCGTCGAGGATCCGCCGGTGGTACGAAAGGCCGTCGCTGACACCGAGGGCGCTGACGATTTTGTCCATCGAGGCGCTCAGGACGTTTTTGATGATGTTGTTCACCTTGATGATGATCGGGTTTCCCGTCGCCCGGGCCAGGGCGAGGTGGAAATCGAGATCCGCACGCGCGAAGGCATGCACGTCGCCCTTGACGAACGTCATCTCGCGGTAGGCGGCCTCGAGTTCGCCGATTTCCTTTTTGCCGGCTTTTTCGGCCACCAGCCCGGCGGTGCCCTTCTCGACGATCCGGCGGTATTCCAATACGTCGAGGATGTCGGTTTTATCGAGGGCGATCATCGGGACAAGGGGGTTGAAGAGGACCTCGCTGGAATATTCCTTGACGAACGTGCCGCCGCCCTGCCGCGATTCCAGCAATCCGAGTGAGACCAGCATATTCAGGGCTTCGCGCAACGAAACGCGGCTTACCCCAAGCCGGCGGGTCAGGACGCTTTCCGAAGGAATTTTGGAGCCCGGCGGCCAGGCACCTCCCAGGATCTGATCCCGGAGCTGGTGAAAGACCTGTTCCTTTACGTTGGCGTGCTTTACGAGCGCGAGTTTGGGTTGTTTGGACATGTCGGAATATTTGTATGATAACTTACAAGATAGCGGGAGTCAATTCAAATTGTCATCCCCGAGCCTGCCCCAGCGAAATGTGCGGGGTCTGTCTCTTAGAACCCGCACGGTTATAAAGCAGGGGTGGGTTAATCGGGGATGACAAGTGGGATCATGCGCGGGATGACGAGGTGAACCATATTTGGGGATGACGCAATACAAGGCGAACACGGGGATGATGAAGTGGAATTCCCGCATAGATAACGGCCCATCTTCATTTGAAACCGCCTCGCGTGGACAGCTTCTTCTGCGATTCGGTACAATTGGCGGCAACCCTTATGAAAAATCCAAACTGTAATTTCCTGTTAACCCGCCGGACGATCCGTCAGTATCGGCCGGATCCGGTGCCGGAGGAAACCGTCCGCCGCATTCTGGAAGCCGCCCACGCCGCGCCGTCGGCCCATAATTCGCAACCATGGCGGTTCGTCGTCCTCCGGAATCCGGAAGGGCGCCGGCTGCTGGCCGAGCGAATGGCCGAAGCCTATGCGCGCGACGCCAAGGCGGACGGCCGGCCCGACGAGGCTGTCCGCGCCCGCAATCAACGCTCGATCATGCGGATCTGCGAGGCTCCGCTGGCCGTCCTGGCCCTGGCCGACGAGGGCTGCCTTCCGCCGGATGCCGGCCGGCGCGAAACAGGCGAACGTCTGCTGCTCGTCCAAAGCGTTGCGGCCGCGATGCAGAACCTGCTGTTGGCCGTGCATGCCGAAGGGCTGGGCGCATGCTGGATCTGCGCGCCGGCCTTTTGCCCGCAAACCGTTCGCCAAGCCCTCGACCTGCCGGAAGGATGGACCGCCCAGGCGTTGGTGCTGATCGGCTATCCCGCCGAGACTCCGGAGGATCACGAAAAGCGCGCGCTCGACGAGGTCGTGCAGTGGCGGTAGGCGGTTTTTCCGAATGGAAAGTCGTCGCCCTGGCCGGCGGGGTGGGGGGCGCGAAACTGGCCCACGGCCTGGCGCAATTGCTGCCGCCGGAAAACCTCACCATCGCGGTCAACGTCGCCGACGATTTCGAACTCTACGGCCTGACCATCTGTCCCGATCTCGATACGGTCATGTACACGTTGGCCGGGATCGCCTCGCCCGAAACCGGGTGGGGAATCGCCGACGACACTTTCCATTGCCTGGAATCCCTTGAGCGGCTGGGCGCGCCCGCCTGGTTCCGCCTGGGCGACCGCGACCTGGCCACCCATCTGGCGCGCACGCGCCGGCTATGGGACGGGGAGACGCTCACCCGGGTCACCCGCGGTTTGTGCGAATCCTTCGGGGTGAATCAAAACCTGCTTCCCTGCACCGACGACGTCCTGCGGACGATCGTCGAAACCGAGGAGGGCGACCTGGCGTTTCAGGAATATTTCGTGCGCCGCCGCTGCGAACCGGCTGTGCGGGGTTTCCATTGGCGCGGGTTGAACGCCGCGCTTCCCACGAAGGAATTCGTCTCTGCCCTCGAAGCGGCCGACGCCGTTATTTTCTGCCCATCCAACCCGCTGGTCAGCATCGGGCCGATCCTCGCCCTGCCAGGCGTCCGCGAAAAGGCGGCGGCCGGGAATACCGTGGCGGTCACCCCCATCATCGGCGGCAAGGCGGTGAAGGGACCGTTGGCGAAAATGATCCGCGAACTGGGCCGCGATCCCTCCGCGCTGGAAGCGGCGCGTCCGTACCGCGGAATCCTCCGCGGTTTCCTGCTCGACGGAGTCGATGCGGACCTTGCGGCGGAAATCGAAGCGCTGGGGATGGAAGTCCGGACCGCCGATACGCTGATGCGCAGCGATGCGGACCGGCGGAACCTGGCTGCGCAGGTCCTGGAATTCGCGCGGGATCTGCGTTCCGGATGAAATGCTGGGCGATCGTCCCGGTCAAGCGGCTGGCGGCGGCCAAATCGCGCCTGGCCCCGGCCCTTCCGGCCCGCCGAAGGCGGGAGTTGGTGGCTTTCCTTTTAAAGAGGACATTGGATGTCCTGCAATCCGATCCCGGCGTAAAGGGGATCATCGTGGTCGGGCGGGACCGGGCGGTGAGTGCCCTTGCCCGCCGGAACGGGGCGTCCTTCGTGGGCGAGGGGCAGCGCGGCGGGCTGAACAGGGCGCTGACCCGGGCGCGGACCGCCGCGGTCCGGCACGGAGCGGAGGCGGTGATGGTCGTACCCGCCGACCTGCCGATGCTTTCGGCCGAAGATATCGCCCGGGTAAGGCGGAAGGCCGGCCGGCCGCCGTTTGTCGTGGTCGGTCCGGACCGTTCGGGAGAGGGGACCAATGTGCTCTACTTGGCGCCGCCCGGGGTCATCGGGTTCTGCTTCGGCGAGGGATCCTGCCGGCGGCACATCCGGGCCGCGCGGCAGGCCGGCGTGCAGGCCGCCGTCCTTCGCCGGAAGGCGCTGGCGCAGGATCTCGACCGTCCGGAAGATTTAAGGTGTCTTGAAGGGTTTTCTTCTCCTGCATTGGATGGGAAGAACAAGACCTAAGGAAAGTGTTTTCCGGAACAAGAAAAGACCTGTGAGGTAGTACCGATATATTGGCGGATATTGGGGGATCTGCCGTCTGCGGGAGGATGTGTGACGATGACGAAGGAACCATCTGCCGGAAAAATGGAAAAACAGCCCAATTGCCATATGTGCTTCGTCTGCGGTTTGAAAAACCCGGTTGGCCTGCGGGCCAAATTCTATTCCGAGCGGCCCGGAACGGTGCGCGTGGATTGGACAGCGCCCGATATCTACCAGGGCTATCCGGGCCACCTGCACGGCGGAATCGCCGCCGCGCTGCTCGATGAGGTGGCCGGACGGACCGTTTTGGGCGGAACGGAGCTGCGGTTCTTCGTGACGATGAAGATGGCATTGCGCTACCGGAAGCCGGTCCCCACCGGCGTACCCTTGGTCATCCGCGGCGAATTGGTCCGGGACCGCGGGCGGTTCGTCGAGACCCGCGGCGCGATCTATCTTCCCGACGGGTCGGCGGCGGTGGAAGCGGACGTGCTGGTGGCGGAGGCGCCGGCTGAGATTGCGGCGGGCACGGATTTGGAAAACATCGGATGGCGGGTGTATCCGGATGAGTAGGTGGAGCGCGGTAGGACCACCAAAAAATACGATCGCGGCCTCCCATTCGACGCCCGATTGTTCGGAGGGCAGGCCGCCGGCTGGGTGAGTCCGCCAACCGACTCCAACGGCCGGATAGTGTACAATCCATTCCAACCGGACGGTAAAAGGCGAAAGGGACATTTTTCCCTTGGAGCGGGTCCCAGTGGGACGACCGAAATATGTATTCGACCTGTTGATGAAATTTTGGCCGTTGAGTAAACTGGCCAACCGGATCGGGAATCAGCCGGTGATCGGTTATCTCGTCCGTCCGCTGTTCAGCCACAACGAAAACGAATCCATCATCCTCCCCGTCCACAAGGCCGTCCGCTCAGGGGAGAACATCCTCCTCCCAAAAGAAATTCTTGAACCGCTGATCACCAAGGCCGACGCCCGGGTTGTGCTCCACCGCTGCATCTGCCGCCATGCCGAAGGATGCGTGAATTTCCCCGAGGACATCGGCTGCATGTTCCTGGGGCAGGGCGCGAAGCGGATCCATCCCTCCATGGGCCGCAAGGTGAGCGTCGAAGAGGCGCTGGCCCACGCCCGGAAAGCAATGGACGCCGGCCTGGTGCCGCTCGTAGTCCATGTGACCTTCGATGCCTTCGCCCTCGGGATCCCCTATCGCCGCATGCTGGCGATCTGCTTTTGCTGTGATTGCTGCTGCTCCATCCGCCACGGCCTGCGTTTGGGTCCGCGCGCGTTCTGGGATACGGTTGTGCGCGTTCCGGGGTTGACCGTGGAGGTCGCCGAATCCTGCATCGGCTGCGGCAAATGCGTCGAGGTCTGTTACGTAAAAGCCATCAAGGTGGAATACGGTCAAGCCCGGATCGACGACCAATGCAAGGGGTGCGGCCGTTGCGTGGCGGCGTGCCCCGTGGGCGCCATCTCGCTGCGGTTGCATAAGGACGTGGATGTGGTCCAGGAACTGATCCATCGCGTGGAGCAGCGGACCGACATCGGACATCTGGACGGCAAACCCCGAAACCCGCCCCCGTTGTAAGGCGCGGCACCGGCCGCCGCATAGGGATCCATCCGGTCGATGGGCATCACACGACGTCCACCTGACCGATGGACTTCCCGGCCTTCCCTCCGGCCGACTCCGCAATCCGAATCACCCTCCTTGCATCTTCCAACGGCTTTTCCCTTGAAGTAGACCGACGCTTTTCTCCCCCAAATGGTACTAGTGGATGAAAACACAGGGAATCTTCCTCTCCCACTTGCCTAAGTGGGGAGATTGATATATACTGTGGGCAATTGTGGGGCAGAATGGAAAAAAGTGGGTTAATGCCGGCTTGACCGGCATATGCTTTTAAAAGGATGTGCGAACAAATGTTCTTGGGTGAGTTTTCTCACACGCTGGATGACAAGGGGCGGATCACCATTCCGGCCAAGTTGCGCGCCGGTTTCGCCCACGGTTTGGTCATCACGCGCGGTTTTGAATCCTGCCTGATGGTCTATCCGGTGGAGACGTTCCGCATCCTCGAGCAGAAGGCCCATTCCCTGAGCCTGACCAATCCTTCCAACCGGTCCATTTTCCGGTTGCTCTTCGGCGGCGCCTCCGACGCCACGATGGACAGCCTGGGGCGGGTCGTCGTTCCGGAGTATCTGCGCGAATACGCCGGACTGCAGAACCAGGCCGTCATCGTCGGCGCGGGCCAGTATCTGGAAGTCTGGACTCCGGAACAGTGGAAGGTGCAGCTGGCGCAATTGAACGACTCCGAGGCGAACACCGCCCGGTTCGGCGATCTGGATCTGTCCATCGGATCGTGATGGCCGCTTCACAGACGGATGACGGTTCGGCTGAGCATCTCCCGGTACTTTACCAATCGGTCTTGACATGGCTTCGCCCGCAGCCGGAGACGCGTTTCATCGACGGAACGCTGGGCGGCGGCGGACACGCAGCGGGGATCCTGAATCGGGGAGCCCGGCTGCTCGGGCTGGACCGCGACGCGGAAGCCCTGCAGACGGCAGCCCGCCGACTGGCCCCCTTTGCCGACCGGGCGGTTCTCCGGCAGGCTTCTTACCGGATCGCGCCGGAGATTATACAGGAGATCGGCTGGTGCACGGTGGATGGGATCCTGCTGGATCTCGGGCTATCCTCCCTGCAACTGGCCGACCCGCAGCGCGGTTTCTCCTTCCGGGAGGACGGCCCGCTCGACATGCGGTTCGATCGGTCGGGCGGGGAAACCGCGGCGGATTTGGTGAACACGCTGCCGGAGGAGGAAATCGCC
>JBJYXS010000378.1:0-4325 GCA_046260075.1 Anaerolineales bacterium
CGACGTCCGCCACCAGGTTGTCGTAGCGTCCGCCACCAAGTATGGCGCGGAATTCGCCGTTCGAATCGCGCGCCTCAAATACGGTCCCGGTGTAGTAATCCAGTCCGCGGATCACGGACGGATCGTATTCCAGGAATTCCCGCACACCGAAGGATTCCACGGCTTCGAAGAATTCCGCTAATTCGGAGGATTGTCTCCACAACTCCCGGTCGTCGAGGATCTTTTGCAGTCCGCTGATTTGGCGGTTTTCCCATCCCAATTCCCGGGCATGCGCCTCCCACGCCGCAGTTTTCATTTTCTCTTTTTTATCGATGAGTCGAAAAGCGGATCCCCTGACGGCGTCCGTGATCCCCAATGTCTCCAGAGCGGTATCCATCAGGCGCCGGTTGTTCACCCGGAGTGTCACTTCCCGGGGCGTCAAACCCAGACGGCTAAGAAAGGAACAGATAACCGCGGCGATTTCGCCGTCCGCCTGAGAATTTTCCACGCCGATGAGATCGAGATTCCATTGGAAAAATTCCCGCGTGCGCCCTTTCTGCGGACGTTCATATCTCCAAAACGGCCCGAAGGACCACCAGCGCACGGGGAAGGTTAACTGTCCGACGCGGTTGGCCACCATCCGCGCCAGGGACGGCGTTAACTCCGGGCGCAGTGCGACCAATTCCCCGCCGCGGTCGGGAAAAACGAACGATTGCTCCTTTACCAATTCCTCGCCGGATTTGGCGGCATAGAGTTCCAGCGTTTCCAGAAACGGGGCTTCGAATTCCTGGTATCCGAAAGCCCGCGAGACCTCGCGCGCTCCTTCGTACAGCCAATTGCGAAACGCCATTTCCGCGGGATAGTAATCCCGCGTACCTTTCACCGAAATCGGTTTTTTCATCATCGCTCCCGGTAGGTCCCGTCCTTTGGATCCGGCCTGGTCCGCCGACCGCCGCGTTCGCCGCCGGCTTGATTATATAGCAGCATCCTTCGCCGTTCGGGCCACTGCCGCTGGGCGCCATCCGCCGGCGGTGGATGAAAAAAAGAAGCGACCAAGAATGCGGTCGCTGAAAGTCGGGGCGAGAGGATTTGAACCTCCGACCCCCTGCACCCCATGCAGGTGCGCTAGCCGAGCTGCGCTACGCCCCGGGAAAAGGCATTATATTCGACCTCAGCCTTCTTGACCAGCCCTGAGTCAATCCCGCAAAGCCGCTCCCCGCAGGGACTGCCGCAGGCGCAGGTTCAGCCGGCGTGGGGATCCAACCGGAACCCGTGCCCGCGGATGGTCAGGATGTATTCCCGGTCCGGATCCACTTCCTTGATCCGATCCCGCAAGCGGCGGACCAATGCGTCGATTGCCTGGTCGGTGATCCCGCCGGTATCCTCTCCCGGCCAGACCGTTCCGATCACGTCTTCGCGAGTCACCAGCCCCCCACCCCGCAGGACAACCAATTCCAGAAAGCGGTACTGATGGATGGACAGCGGCGGGTCGATCAGACGGTCGTCCACATAGACGGTATGCTCGATCGGATTTAACCGGATCCTGCCCTGGCGCGGCGCCACGCCGTCGGCTTCCAGCGGAACCGTCGAATCCGACGCGATATACAGAAAGACGGCGGCCAACGCGACCTGGATTAAATCGCCGTCTTTTACTTCCATCTCGTCCTTGACCGGAGTGCCGTTGATGCAGGTGCCGTTCTTACTGGCCAGATCCTGCAGATAGGTTTTACCGGCCCGGCGGTCGATCTTGACATGACGGCGGGACACCTGGCGGTCCGGGATGACGATTTCACAATCGTTCTCCCGCCCGATGGTGACTCCGGCCGGAGGGATGGCATATCGATTGCCCTGGACGGGGCCGGTTTGTCCTATAAGGACCGGTGATTCTTCTTTGGTTTCCATGGGTTATAATGAGCTATCGCCTGCATAACGCCGGGGCCTTACCGATGGCCCATATGCGGCGAACACCGACAGGATGTCGATTTCCTCCCTTCGCCGATGGATATTCCGGATTCGGAGGGGACGAATCCCGGCCGACCAATGCCCAAGCTATTACGTGCACACCACGAGTTGAAAAACCGCTATCGTGTCCAATCCGTCATCGGCCACGGCGGCATGGGTGCCATCTACCTGGCGGACGACGAGCGACTTTCCGGACGGAAGTGCGCCATCAAGGAAGTCGAACAGGATCCCGGTCTGCCGGACAGATTGCAGGAGGAAGCCCGCGAGCAATTCTACCGCGAAGCGAGCATTCTCGCCCGCTTGGACCATACCAACCTCCCAAAGGTATCAGATTTCTTCTCCTCCGGCAATCGTGATTACCTGGTGATGGACTTCGTACCCGGACAGGACCTGCGCAGCCTGGTCGAGGATGCCCGGCAACTCGGCAGTTTCCTGCCCGAGCAAGACATCCTCGGTTGGGCCGCTCAATTATGCGATGCGCTGGAGTACCTGCACAACCAGGAACCGCCCATTCTGCACCGAGACGTCAAACCCGGGAACATCCGTGTGATGCCCAACGGATTGATCAAACTGGTGGACTTCGGCCTGGTGAAGGTGTTGATACCCGATGAGATGACGATCACGGTTATGCAGGGCCGTGGTACGGCCTTGTATACGCCGCTGGAACAATACGGGGGAGACACCGGGCATACGGATATTCGCAGCGATATCTATGCCCTCGGATGCACGATCTACCACCTGCTGACGGGCCAGGCGCCGCCGGAAGCCAAACAGCGGTTCCTGAACCCGGATTCACTGGTCCCCATCCGACACATCAATCCCCAAATATCCCCTGATATCGAGCGGACCGTTTTATGGGCGATGTCGCTTCATCCGGACGACCGCCCGGCATCGATTCGGGAATTCCGCGAAGTGCTGTTCGGCAATAACCCGCCGCCAAGTCCTTCGACACCCGCCGCGCGCTACTACCACCCAACCATCCCCGCACGGTTGCCGCTGACCCAAGCCGACAGGGTGCTGGCGGTAATCGCCCTGTCATTGCTCTTCCTGGCGGTTTTTTCCAGCCTGCTCACCTGATGTTGGGGTTTCCTTCTCACGCCGATGTCCCCACCCCCCGGACAATCGTCGGGATCATCCGGACGGTGCAATCGGACTTCACGAGCGGGATCCTCTCTTCTTCTTCCACCGCATCGATCCCCATCCCAAAAAGGCCCCCAAGATACCGCCGATCATGCCCGCCACCACACTGATCCACCGTCCGCCCCACCCGGCCAAGCCGTCCCGTCCCGATACGCCGATGGCGATGAAATCATAACCGGCCAAACCGCCGACGAGGCATCCCAAGAGAATCCTTGTTCGAAGCGCGATCAGCCCGGGCGGATTTGTCAGCACGACAATCGCGGCGCCAAAGACACCCAATGCCAGCAGCAATACGGCCAAAGTGTCCCAACCGGCCCGTTCTTCCGCGCCCTGGCCTCGATTGCCGTTCGACGTGATTCCGGTAGGTTCTGCGGTGACGGTGGGCGTGTGTTCCATGCTGCTGGTCGGAGAGACGACGATGGCGCCCCCCGGTTGTTCCCCGACCAGCAAATGCAGGACGCTGGAGTGTTTTGCCGGTTCACTGTACGCCGATACCTGGATCAGGCCTTGTCGATTTAACACGTAATCCGCCTGCGCCATACCGTTGATGATATTGGCATCCAGGACCAGGGGCGGAATATCCTCCTCCGGGAAGTTCAACTCGAACTCCAGCACCGTGCGGTCCGGCACCAGATGATGGTTGTGATCCAGAACCGGTCCGGCGGTGAAGGTAATCTGGTCCCCCAGTGAAAAACCCATCGGAGTAGGCTCGAGCGTCTGGGTTTGGGTTTGCAAGGCGGTGGGCGTTATGGTCGGCGTCGATGCTCCGGTCATGGAGACGGAGATGTGGATTACCTGGTCGGGATCGGGCGACAGGCTGGTCAACAAATCGTACCGGACACTCTCGATGCTGACCGGCGAGGTTCCGGTCGGGGTGATATCCCCCAACAACACCCGGGCCGCCACTTCAATACAGGACGGGTGTTTGGAGTACAACCCATAGTAAGCGGAAGTAATTTTGCTGATTTCCGTCGAGTCTAAGTAGTACGGGGCATCCAAGGCGAAAATGAAAATTTTCTTGTTCCGGATAAGTCCCGCGCGTTGTTCCAATAGATTTTGGAAGGCAAAGGATTCCGGTATGGAGGAAGACGGAGTCCGTATCAGCGCCACCAGGACGGTGGAATTGCTTAGAGCGACATCCAGATCCGGCAGCTGGACGCCCTGCAGATAACCCTGCAGATCACGGAAAGTATAGGATTGAATCCGCGATGGGGCGATGATTGCGGACGCTTCGGGGCCGTATA
>JBJYXS010000379.1:0-6726 GCA_046260075.1 Anaerolineales bacterium
GGCCAGAACACCGCCGGCACCTGGGGCGGCTTCGCCTCCCTGGAATTGACGATCACCGCCGCTGAGGATGCTTCCGATACCGACGCCGCCCCGGCCGAAGACGTCACGCCGACCGGGACGCTGGAACCGACCGACGTGATGGTCGGACCGACGCCGACTGAAACGCCGGTCCTGCCGGGGGAGAACACGCCCACAAAGACCGTGCAGACCGGGATCTCGCTGAATTGGAGTTTTTCGTATCTGCGGATGTTCGAATACGGATCGGCCTGCGAGCCCCAGCAGAACGGCGTGATCGTTTCCGTCTCCGGAATCGATCCCGGCGGGATCGATTCGGTGATGATCTTCTTCCGGCCAAAAAATAAAGATACCGGCGTATTGGGCACCTGGTCCAAGGCCTTGCGGCTGGAACTGCTCGAAAACGGATCCTACGGCCGCGGATTCTCCTCGGCCCATTTCGGAACGCTGCCGTTCGTTCCGGCGATCATTCTCCACCAGTTCGTCATCACCGACTCCAGCCAAACGCCGATCTATTACTCCGACGTTTACCAGGAACTGTATCTCGGACCCTGCGTCACCTGACGGAACCGCCGTCCATGATGAACGGCCCGACGATATATCATTCGTCGGGCCGTCTCTTTTTATTCGGTCTTCCGGGAAGCCGCATTCCGGCGAAAGCTACGGCCGGTGACAGATCCGACCGGTATTCATAGGTCTATTTGCCGGTCGCAGGTTTTTCCGACTTTTTCGGATTCGACTTCTTCTTGGCCGGTTTTTCCGTATCGATCTCGATCTCGGGTTCCTTGAGATTGGCAGCGGAGATCCGGGCGATCGAGGCGACGGTGTCGCCCGGCTTGAGGTGGATCAGGTGGGTCCCCATCGTCGCCCGGCCGGCATGCCGGATCTGCTTGACCTTGGTGCGCAAGGCCACGCCGCCGACCGTGATGATGGTGAGATCGTCGCCTTCGCTCACTACCCGCGCCGCGGCGATCATGCCGGTGACTTTGATCGACTTCTGGGCGATAGTGGCCATGCCCTGGGTCGCGCGGCCCTTGGGGGAATATTCCTTCAGCGCGGTGCGCTTGCCGAACCCCTTTGTGGTAACTACCAGCAGATCGCCTTCCGGATCGACGACCTCGGCGCTGGCGACCTGATCGCGTCCCTTGAGCCGGATGCCGGTCACGCCGGCCGCCTGACGGCCCATCGAGCGGACCAATTTCTCGGAGAACCGCAGCGCCTTGCCCTGTTCCGTTACCAGGATGATTTCCTGCGTGCCGGTCGTCGGCCGCACCCAATCCAGGCTGTCGCCTTCTTCGAGTTTGATCGCGATCAATCCGGACGGGCGGACCGATTCGAATTCCTTAAGCGATACGCGCTTGATCTTGCCGTGCTTGGTGACCATCGTGCAGAACGAGACCGCCTTGAACGACGGTACGGCCACCGCCGCGGTGACCGTCTCGCCCGCTCCCACCGCCAGCACGTTGGCCACCGGGCTGCCGCGGCCGTTGCGGTCGGCCTGCGGAATGCGGTGGGCCTTCTCGCTGTAGACCTTCCCGCGGTCGGTGAAGAACAGGATCGTATCCAGCGTGCGGGCGGGGAAGAGGAACCCGACTTCGTCCTCCTCGCGCAGGTCGTAGCCGGTGACCCCTTTGCCGCCCCGGGCCTGGGTGCGGTAGACGCGGGCCGCGACCCGCTTGATATAGCCGCGCTGGGTGATGCTCACCAGCACCGCCTCGTCGCGCACCAGATCCTCTTCGCGCAGTTCGTCGCTTTCCCCGACGGCCACCACGGTCCGGCGATCGTCGCCGTATTTCTCCGCCAACTCGTCGAGATCGTCCTGGATCAGGCTCAGGATCTTCTTCGGGTGCGCCAGCAGATCCTCGAGGAAGGCGATCGTCTTGCGCACTTCCTTGTGCTCGTCTTCGATCTTCTGCCGTTCCAGGGCAGCCAACCGCCGCAGCTGCATATCGAGGATCGCCTGAGCCTGCGCCTCGCTGAGTTTGAACCGGCTCATCAGCCGGGTCTTGGCCTGATCGGCGTCCTTGGATTCGCGGATGGTCTTGATCACCGCGTCCAGATTGGCCAGGGCGATCAGCAACCCCTCGAGGATGTGAGCCCGCGCC
The DNA here is from genome assembly GCA_046260075.1 of Anaerolineales bacterium. Lineage (GTDB taxonomy): Bacteria > Chloroflexota > Anaerolineae > Anaerolineales > RBG-16-64-43 > JAFGKK01. The sequence goes on from JBJYXS010000379.1 coordinate 2,121, forward strand.
TTGGCGCGCGCCAGCTCGAACTGGGAGCGCCGGGTGATCACCACCTGGCGGTGTTCGATATAGATCTGCAGCGCCCGCTTGAGCGAGAGCAGGCGCGGTTCGCCGTTCACCAGCGCCAGCATTTGCACCCCGAAGGTGCTCTGCAGGGGCGTATATTTATAGAGCTGGTTGAGCACGGGCTTGGGAGCCGCGCCGCGCTTGAGTTCGATGATGATGCTCATCCCGCGCCGGTCGCTTTCGTCGCGCAAATCGGATATCGAGTCAATCCGGTTCTCGCGCACCAGCTCGGCGATTCGTTCGATCAGCGCGGTCTTGTTGACCTGGTACGGAATTTCGGTGACTTGAATCCGGAAGCGGCCTCCCGACATCTCCTCGATGTGGGCTTTGCCGCGCACCACGATCCGCCCGCGGCCGGTCCCGTAGGCTGAAAGAATCCCCTCCATCCCGACGATGATGCCGCCGGTGGGGAAATCCGGCCCGTGGATATGCTGCATCAGGTCCTCAACCGTCACCTCGTCCATTTCTTCGTGGCGGTCGATCAGATAGCGGATGGCGGCGGAGAGTTCAAGCAAATTGTGGGGCGGGATGTTGGTCGCCATTCCGACCGCAATGCCCGAGGATCCGTTGAGCAGCAAATTGGGCAGCCGGGCCGGCATGACGATCGGTTCTTTGAGGGTGCCGTCGAAGTTGTCGGCGAAATCAACCGTGTCCTTGTCGATATCGGACAGCATTTCCTCGGCCAGGCGGTTCAGCCGGGCTTCGGTGTATCGCATCGCCGCCGGCGCGTCGCCGTCGATCGACCCGAAGTTGCCCTGCCCGTCGACGAGCATGTAACGCATCGAGAAATCCTGCGCCAAGCGGGCCATCGCGTCGTAGACGGCCATGTCGCCGTGCGGGTGGTATTTGCCCAGGACTTCTCCGACGATGCGGGCGCTCTTTTTATAGGTGCTCCCGGCCCGCACGCCGAGTTCATGCATGCCGAACAGAATCCGCCGGTGGACGGGCTTAAGCCCGTCGCGGGCATCCGGAAGGGCGCGGGCGACGATCACGCTCATCGCATAATCCAGATAGGCGCGCCGGACCTGCTCGTCGATGTCTACACCGCGGATTTTCCCTGCAGGGAAGTGCGATTTATCCTGTTTTTCCTTGTCGGGCATGGGGTGAATTATACCAATTTACAGCCTTTTTTTGGGGATTTTCGTCCGTCCGATATATCCGGGGCATCCCATCAAAGGGCTTCCGCGACCCGCTGTTTCGTCTTCTTCCATCCCACTATCCCGGCCTTTTTTTCGCATTTTCCCGGCCTTCTTGGCCCTATCATCGCGGCGTTCCCGGTCCGATCCTCGCTTCGCTCGGGATAGCCCGTCCCGGCGCTCACCACCGGGCTGACGGATGGGTTGTCTTCCATGCTTTTCTCCATTCCATCCCCTTCCTCTTCTTCGGGACCGCCTTACTACTACTTTTCTCCTATTCGACGCCTTCCAGCCATTGTGATAAAGTAATATCGCTATTATTCTTCTTTTTTGATCACCTGGAAATTATTGCGTAAAAAATCCTCAACTTTCCTTATCCGAGGAACGGTGTGTCCGCTGTTCCGATACAAGGGTGCCTTTCCGACTCCAACGAACCCGCCGGTACCCTCTTCAAGGAGAGGGAACGATGCCCATTTTTGGACCTCCCAACATAGAAAACCTGCTGGCCAAGCGGAATGCGCGGGCGCTGATCAAGGCGCTTGCCTATCCGGACGGTTGGTTTGTACGCAAGGCCGCCGCCGAGGCGCTTGGAAAATTGGGCGATGTCCGCGCGATCGAGCCGCTGACCATCGCCCTGAAAGACGAAGACAAGGATGTTCGCCTGGCGGCCGCCGTGTCGCTGGAAGCCCTGCACTGGCAACCGCACCATGACGAAGCCAGCGCTTATTATTGGATCTCGAAAAAACAGATCAAGCACTGCGCCGACATCGGTCCGGAAGCCGTCTTTCCCCTGATCCGGGTGCTGTCGGAGCGCGATCAGGATGATTGCCGTGCCGCGGTCGAGGCCCTGGGCAAGATCGGCGACAGCCGCGCCATCCCGCCGCTTATTGAAATGCTGCGCGAAGCCGGTTGGGGGTTTGTCGGCAACGCGGCAACGGAAGCGTTGAGCCTGATGGGTTCGGAAGGGGTCGACCAATTATTGGAGTTGCTGCGCGATCCGATGACCGACGTCCGCCTGGCGGCGGTAACCGCCCTGGGCGGGATCGGCGACCCGGAGACCGTCGATACGCTGCGGATCGCGTTGAACGATTCCGACGAGGATGTGCGCCAGGCGGCGGCCGCCGCGCTGGGCAAGCTGGGTTCGACGGCTGTCGATTCGCTGATCGCCGCGCTGCAGGACCGGGCGGTCTCCGCGCAAGCAGCCGAGGCGTTGGGCAACATCGCTGATCCGAGCGCCCTCCCGGCGCTGATCGACGCGCTGCGCGACGAGGATTACGCCGTGCGGACGGCGGCGGTCGAATCGATCGGCCGCTTCGACGGAATGGCCGTCGAGCCGCTGATCGCCGCATTGAGCGATCCCGACAAGGATGCGCGCCGCGCGGCGGCCGACGCGCTTGACAAACTCCATTGGAAACCGCAGAAGGACGAAACGGGGACGCAATACTGGATCGCCAAGCAGGATTGGGACCGCGTGACGGCCAACCGGAAGGCGGCCATCGAACCGCTGCTCGCGATGCTGGCCGACCCCGATGACCGCGTGCGGAAATCGTCGGTGATCTGCCTGGGGAAAATCGGCGACCGTTCCGCCGTTGATCCGTTGATCGCCGCGCTGCGGGATCCGCGCCCGCCGGTGCGCGCGACGGCGGCCGAGTCGCTCGGCATCCTCGCCGACGCGAAGGCGGTTGAGCCGCTGCTGGAAGCCCTCCAAGACGAGGATTGGGCGGTGCGATACGCCGCCGCCGAATCACTGGGCAAGCTCGGCGACGAGCAGGTTGTGGCGCCGCTGATCAAATCCCTCACCGACGACGCCGGCCGTGTGCGCGAGGCGGCGGCCGAGGCGCTGGGCCGGATCGGGCACATCCAATCGGTCGACCCGCTTATCCAAGTGCTGGACGACGAGCAGGAGGACCTGCGCAAATTCGCGGCCGAGGCGCTGGGCCGGATCGGCGACGCCCGCGCCGTCGTCCCGCTGATCAACGCCTTGGAATGGGATTATTACGAGCTGTTCGAGGGTGCGCTCGCCCGCCAGAAGCTGACCGACACCCGCTCCGAAAAGGAGATCATCGACGAGCTGGTGGAGAAATACGTTTTCATCCGCGAGGCGGCGGCCAAGGCGCTGGGCCGGATCGGCGACGCCCGCGCCGTCGACGCGCTGATCGCCGCCCTGAAGTACATTTCGCGCAACGTGCGCGAGGCGGCGGCCGAGGCGCTGGGGATGATCGGCGACGCCCGCGCGGTCGATCCGCTGATCGAATCGCTTAAAGACCGCGAGGTGGATGTCCACGAGTCGGCGGCCGAGGCGCTGGTCCGGTTGGGCGATTCCGCCGTCGCACCGCTGATCGAAGTGATGAAGACGGAGATGGGCCAAGTGCTGCTTTCGGCGGTGGAAGTGCTGGGCAAGATCGGCGATCCGCACGCGGTCGAACCGCTGATCGTCGCGTTGAAGAACGAATCCGAAGAAGTGCGCGAAGCGGCTGCGATCGCCCTGGTGCGCATCGGCCCGCCCTCCGTCGATCCGCTGGTCAACGCAATCCAGTTCGACAGCAAGATCGTGCGCCTGGCGTCGATCAAGATCCTGGCCAAATTGGATTGGCAACCGGAGAAGGACGAAGCCGGCGCCTATTACTGGATCGTCAAACACCAATGGGAAAAATGCGTGGAGATCGGCGAACCGGCGGTCGAACCGCTGATCGTCGCCCTCAAGGATCCGGAGGTGCTGAGCAGCGACGACTGGCAAGAACGCCAGGGAGTGGTCAAGGCGTTGGGGAAGATCGGACAACCGGCGGTCGAACCGTTGATCACCGCGTTGCGCTACGAGAACGAGGAGGTCTGCAAGTCGGCGGTGGATGCGCTGGGGCGGATCGGCGAGCCGGCGGTAAAGCCGCTGATTGCAGCGCTTTCCGACGAGTATTACGGGGTATGCATGGCCGCGGCCGAGGCGCTGGGAAAGATCGGCGATCCGCGGGCGGTCGAACCGCTGATCGTCGCGTTGAAGAACGGCGGCTGGTACATGATCCGCAAGGCGGCGGCCGAGGCGCTGGGGCGGATCGGCGAGCCGAGCGCCGTCGAACCGCTGATCCCGGTGCTCAAGGACGAATACTTCAAGGTGCGCGAAGCCGCCTCGGAAGCGCTGATCCGGATCGGAGCGCCGGCGGTTGAGCCGCTGATCGAAGCGCTGCAATTCCGCGAGTGGCGGATGCGCAAGGCCGCCACCGAGGTGCTGGGCCGGATCGGCGATGCGCGGGCGGTCGAGCCCCTGATCGCCGCACTCGAGGACGAGGACAAGGACGTGCGCAAGTCGGTCGCCTGGGGTTTGATCTCGCTCTCCAAAAACGCCCCAATGGACGACGCGGTCAAACAACGGATCCTGTCGGTGATACCGATCGGCAGCAAGAACTCCTGAACCGAACGGC
>JBJYXS010000379.1:6826-15260 GCA_046260075.1 Anaerolineales bacterium
CAACGGATCCTGTCGGTGATACCGATCGGCAGCAAGAACTCCTGAACCGAACGGCGTGCTTCGCAATGGAGACTGCTGAGTCCCTCCATTCTGATCTCATGCCAAAAAAAACGGGGGAATGTGAGTTTCTCCCTGTTTCCAGCCGTTTTTCGCGCTTTTCGAAGTTTTGATGACCGAGTCGGTCTTAAGACCGACTCGGTCTTTTCCCCCCGTTGACACAACCGTCCGGACTGGTATAATCTCATCCACATTGCCCCGGGGTGGTTTTCCGGGGCAAACATGCGAATCCACTCCCCCGGCGTCCGGGCCTTTCCCGGCGTGGTCGCCGGCCCAAGAAGGAGCGAACGGTTATGAAGTACGCCATCGTGCAAAGCGGCGGCAAGCAGTATCGCGTCTCGGAAGGTTCCATCCTCGAAGTCGACCTCCTGGCCGCCGAACCCGAAAAATCCTATCAATTCAAGGATGTCCTGATGATCGCCGACAACGGCAAGGTCAGCGTCGGCGTGCCGACCGTCGCCGGGGCGAAGGTCAAGGCTGTCGTCCTCGCGCATGTGCGCGGCCCCAAAGTGCGTGTCTTCCGGTATAAGAGTAAAACCCGTTACCGCAAGACCCGCGGGCACCGCCAGCAGTACACCCGGTTGCGGGTCGAGAAGATCACCGCCGGCAAGAAGGAATCGGAGGATTAACTATGGCTCACAAAAAAGGCGCCGGCTCCAGCCGGAACAACCGCGACAGCCAGGCTCAACGCCTGGGCGTGAAGCGCTACGGGGGCCAATTCATCCATGCCGGTACGATTATCATCCGCCAACGCGGCACCCGCGTCCACCCGGGCCAGAATGTCGCCAAGGGCAAGGATGATACATTGTTTGCCACCATCGACGGAGTCGTGAAATTCGAATACGCCCGCGGCGGGCGGCGCCGAGTCAGCGTCCTGCCGCAGGAAGCCAAGGCCGCCTGACGGCCGAACGCCTTCCCCCAGCGACCCGGTTGCCCTGCGGGTTCTGGATGGAAAGAGGATCCGATGAAAGAGAAAATCCACCCCAAATATTTCCCCAATGCCACCGTCATCTGCGCCTGCGGAAACACTTGGCACACCGGTTCGACGGTGGAAACCATCCACACGGATATCTGCTCCAAGTGCCATCCCTTTTTCACCGGCGAACAGCGCATCGTCGACACCGAGGGACAGGTCGATCGCTTCTACAAGAAGCTCGAGGCCCGTTCGCAGTACGTCGCCGAGGCCAAAGCCCGTGAGGAAGCCAAGACCTCGCCCGAACAGCCCGTCTCAATTCTCGAACTCGGCGACCGGGTCGAGGGCACGCTGAAGAAAGCGGGAATCGAGATGATCAGCCAAGCGCTGGATAAGTTGGCCGAGGGCGACGACGCCTTGCTGGCGATCGAAGGTTTCGGCCGCAAGAGTCTGATCGACCTCAAGAAACGCATGCGATCGCGCGGCTTCGTCCTCCCGGGCGACGCCGAAGCCCAGGCGGAAGACGAGAAAAAAGCCAAAGCCAATTAAGCGCGGCAATTCATACCCTGCAACATGAAAACCGGGCAGTCGACGACTGCCCGGTTTTTTTTCCCTCGTTCCCTGCTTCCCCCACCGCTCGTCTTTCCACTCCGGTAAATGAACGGCGGTTTTTTCATTGCGAGATCCTGATCGCATGCAGGAAAAGCGGGGCGGAAAGCGAGCAGAGGGCAAGGAATCGTTTTTTCCCATCTGCGGTACACTAAGCCTTCTGTCACAAGGAGATCCGATGCCCGCGAATCCCTCCCTGGAAGTCATCACCGGCCCGATGTTCAGCGGGAAGACCGATGAACTGATCCGGCGTCTGCGGCGCGCGCGCATCGCGCGCCAGAAGGTGCAGGTTTTTTTCCCGGCGCTCGATCCGCGGTATACCGGATATGAATACGGGAAAGTCACCTCCCACGCCGGGTCCGAGTTCGACGCCGTTCCGGTCCGATCCGCCGGCGAGATCCTGCAATCGGTGGAGGAGGGAACCGGCGTGGTGGGAATCGACGAAGCCCATTTTTTCGACGACGAGATCCTCTCCGTGACCGGACGGCTGGTGGAATCGGGCGTGCGGGTGATCGTCACCGGGCTGGATACCGACTTTCGGGGCGAACCCTTCGGACCGATTCCCCAGTTAATGGCCCAAGCCGAACGACTCGACAAACTTCAGGCCATCTGCATGGTGTGCGGGGAACCGGCCTCGCGGACTCAACGGTTGCGCAACGGCAAACCGGCCGCCGCTCACGATCCGGTTTTCGTGGTCGGCGACGGCGCGATGTACGAAGCGCGCTGCCGGGCGCACCATACGGTACCGAAGGCATGACGATCCGCCCCGCTCCCGATACGGAAGTGCTTATCTCGGCCGAGCAAATCCAGGCCAAGGTGACCGAGCTTGCCGCGCAGATCGACCGCGATTACGCCGGCACCGAGCCGATGCTGCTGTGCATCCTGCGCGGCGGAGTGATCTTCCTCTCTGATCTGATGCGGGCCCTCACCGTCCCGCACACCGTGGATTTCATGGCCGTCTCCTCCTACGGCGAGGGCGTGCGCACATCCTCCGGTTCGGTGCGGATCACCTTCGACCTGCGCAGTTCGATTGAGGACCGGGATGTGCTGGTGGTGGAGGACATCATCGACAGCGGGCACACGCTGTCCTCGGTGCTCGATCTGCTGCATGCGCGCCGCCCGCGCTCTTTGGAGGTGTGCGTGTTGCTGGATAAAATTGAGCGCCGCGAAGTGGATATCCCGCTGCGGTACCGGGGATTCGTCATTCCGGACCGCTTTGTGTTCGGCTATGGATTGGATATCGACGAACACCGACGCAATCTTACGTATGTCGCCGCGTTGAAGGAAGAAGAACTTATAACGGATACGAATGCCAATGGGTAAAGAGAAGAAACCGCGCCGAAAAAAAACATCCCCCGCCGACGCCATCGCCCTCCCGCCGATCGCCCACGATATCCGCGACCGCCTCGGCGATTCGGAAGCCTGGCTGGTCGGCGGCGCCGTCCGCGATTTGATCCTCGGCCGGCCGGTGGCGGATATCGACGTCGTCCTGCACGGCAGCGGGATCGATGCCGCGCGGCGTGTGGCCGACTCCCTCGGAGCGGCCTTCTATCCGCTCGACGCCGAACGCGGCATCGGCCGCGTGATCCTGACCCGCAATGGCATGCGCTATACATTGGACTTCGCCGCGATGCGCGGTTCCACCATCACCGAGGATTTGGCGCTCCGCGATTTCACCGTCAACGCCATCGCCGTTCCGCTGGCCGGCTCCGCGCAGCCGATCGACCCGCTGAGCGGGGAACGCGACGCCCGGGGCGGAATCTTGCGCGCCTGTTCCCCGGTCTCCATCGAACAAGATCCGGTGCGAGCCGTCCGCGCGATACGGTTGGCCACTCAGCTCGGTTTCCGGATCGAAAAGCAGACCAAGGAACAGGCGCGTGCGGGAGCCGCGATGCTCGGCCGGATCTCGGCCGAACGGATCCGCGATGAGTTTTTCCGCATCCTGGCCGGCCGGAAAGTGGCCGCCGCGGTTTTTTCATTGGAATCCCTCGGCCTGTTGCGGGCAATCCTGCCGGAAACCGCCGGATTGGCGGGGAAGACGCAGGACGGCGGGCCCGACGGCGAACTCTGGGAGCATACGCTCTCCGCACTGGAAAAATTCGAAACGGTATGCGAGCTGTTGGCCGGCGAGCCCGGCGCCTTGCGCGCCGCGGATCCCGCAATGGGCCTGGCGCTCTCGCGGCTCGGGCGGTTCCGTTCCGCGCTGGCCGATCACCTGGCCGAGCCGCTTTCCGACGAGCGGCCGCTGCGCGGTTTGATCTTCCTGGCGGCCATTTTGCACGATGCGGCCAAGCCGGAAACCCGCAGCGTCAACGCGCTCGACGAGGTGCACTACCTGGGCCATGAGCAACTCGGTGCGGAATGGACGTTGCGCCGCACCGCCGCAATGCGGTTTTCGAACAATGAATGCGAGTATGCCGCCGGAATCGTCCGCCATCACTTGCGCCCCTTGCTGCTGCAATCCAGTCCGCCGGTCACCCGCCGGGCGGTGTTCCGCTATTTCCGCGGGACCGGGCCGTGCGGCGTGGGGGTGGGCCTTTTCTTCCTTGCCGACACGCTCGCCACGCCAAGGCCTGCAACGGATGCGCAGGCGAATTGGCGGAATGCCGTGGAGACCGTCCACGGCCTGTTGGAGGGCTATTTTGAACGGCCGGAGGAGATGATCCGGCCGACGCCGCTGTTGACCGGAAATGATCTGATCCGCATGTTCGATCTCACGCCCGGCCCGCAGATCGGCGAACTGCTCGATGCGTTGCGCGAAGCGCAAGCCGCCGGCGAGGTCGGTACGCGCGAGGAGGCCGTCGCGCTCGTCGAACGCGGTCTGGGAAGAAGATAAAAACCGTTCAGGGGCAGGCTGAGGAACGCCGCAGCGGCCAAGACCGTCATCCCGGCGGCTGCTCTTCATAACGTAACCGGGTAATGAAAAATCCCCCGCGAATAACGCGGGGGATTTCAATTTGCTGCCAACTGGATGCGGATTCAGCGCTTCCGTGACTTTGACTTTCCCCGTCCACGTCTGGTCCGCTTTTTCGCCGATACCGAACGCGATCTCGCCGGTTTCCGCGCGGGTAAGGGCCGGAATTCAACTCCCGCTTCCTTCGCATCCCGCCGCATGACCGCCCACTTGCCCAGCAACGATCCGCCCGTCACCAATCCGCCGATCAGGGCCAAGGATGCGATCTGGATCATCGAAAGCAGGGCGAAGAAACCGGTGTTCATTTCCGGCAGGGTCCAGCGGGCGACGGTGCCGTTGATCAGGAAATGGACGACCAGCGGGACGGCCAAAACGGCCATGAACACGCCCGTCAGGGCAAGGGTGTTTTCCGCGATCGCCTCCAAGCCCTCGGCGAAGTACTTCTTCCAATAGACCGTCACCAGCCACGCCGCAAGGAAGCCCGCCGCCGAGGAGATCAGGATGCTGAGAATCATCGCCGATGCGGACGGCACCCGGCTGAGGGTGAACGTCTGGGTGAAGGCCAGCACGTACACGGCGGTGAAGGCCAATGCGTACACCGCGAACAATCCGATGCGTTCCAGCAGAGCCCGTCCGCGGTACTTCCAGATGATGAAGGCCGTTGCGAAGAGCAGAACCAGCAGCAGGAAGAACCGCCCCATCCGCTCATTGCTCAGGCGGTTCTCGCGCGCACGTTCGATCCCGTCCTCGTACATCACTACCGGGTTGTCTTGTTCCTCGTCGAGCATGGCATCGGCGCCGATCGTGTTGGCGTAATAGGTGTAGAGTTGTCGTTGCTGCGTTTCCTCCAACCCCGGAAGCGCCTCGGCGGCCTCAGGCGCCAGTTCCAGCATATGTGCCTGCACGCCGCCCTGGCTGGATGCGGGGATTGCGGCGCCCAGGAGCGCCGCGGCGGTGGGCGCGACGTCCACCATATCCACCGTGCCCCAGTACCCTCCGGAGACGACGCCGGCTCCGGCCAGGATGAACGGCTCGGTCAGATTATCCGCTTCCGGCCCGCCGTGCCCGCCGGCGTCGATCTGCCCGTGGTCGCTCACGATCATCAGCGTATCCTGGGTGAAATCCAGCTTGGCGCCGATCATCTGGATCATCCCGTCCACCCGCGTCGCGGCTTCCGCCCATGCTTCGCCGTTCGGACCGCCGAGGTGGTCCCCGGCGTCATCCACCTGGCTGAAGTGCACAAGCATCAAATTCTGCCCGCCGCCGTCGAGCCATTCCAGCACCTGTTTAAAGATCAGGTCGTCGCCCGCTTTGTTGGCCTGCGACGTGTAGTAGGAATCGTCGACGTCCGGGGCGGCGAGCAACTCCTGGAAGGCCTTGTGGGCAGCGATGGCCGTACGGCCGCCCTGACGGTGTACCGCGGTGAAGAGGTTATCCTGCGTTAGGACCCGTATCTTTTCATAGTCCAAATTCATCACGGGGCCGTCGTTGATATCCGGCCAGGCTCCGACCAGCAGGGTGGAATAGCCCGGCTGTGAGTAGGAGGGCGGCCGGCTGTGCATCACCGCCCACGATCCCTTTTCCCGAAGCGTTTCCAGGTACGGCATGAGTTCGCTGTCGTGCGAGGTGTCTTCCCGCAATCCGTCCACCAAAACGATGATCAGTCGCTGCGAAACGGCGTGCCCCAGCGGCTCTCCGGCCGGCGGGGGTTTGATATGCAGCGGCGACCGATAGTCATACATCGAATTCATCAGCTGAGCCGCCCAAACGCCGGCCAGAACGGCCGCCGCCAGGAGCAGCGCCGAGGCGATGAAAAAGCGTGACCGCAGGGTGTCGTAGATCTCCATTCCTTCTTCTCCCGAATGCGATAAGGATTTAATGATGGATCTTCCGGCGGATTCGCCAGGCGTTTATGATATCAGGTTTCCCCGGCTCTGGGAAAGAGACCGCTCGATGCAGAAAAAAAGCGCCAGCCGAGGGGGGCGGCCGGCGCCTGGTCGTAGGGGAAAACCCCCCGTACCAATTCACAGTATACCTTAAAACGATGGCTATCGACGGTTAGTATGCGGCCTATTTGATCCTTCTGCCAGTGCCCCCGACGAGGTTCGAACTCGTGTTTTGGCCTTGAGAGGGCCACGTCCTAGGCCGCTAGACGACGGGGGCGGGATCGGTGTGCATTCTAACAAACCCATCGTTGCCGGTCAAACCCGAAAACACAAACCGGCCGGGCTCCCCGCACTACCGCACGGCGGAAAAAACCGCGGCCCGGCCCGCGAAACCGCCCGCGACGGCGCACCGCGTTTTCCGTTGATTGCTTTTCCATTGCAAGCCCCCATGCCGTGAGGTTTTTTTTGTGGTTTGAAAAGAACATCCGTTTGACCTTCACGAAGGCTTGCGGGTATAATCCGCTGGCAAGCCTCCGGGAATCCCCCGGGCGCTTTACTATCCCACCGGATCGGAAGATGGCATGGCCCTCCAGGGCAACCTGCGCGATTTCAGCGTCACCAAACTATTGAATTTGATCCATATCGCCAAGAAAAGCGGCACCCTGACGATCCAGGGGCCGAACGAATTGGCGAGCCTGGCCTTCATGGAAGGGAAACTGATCTACGGCCAGCGCGGCGACGAAGGCGGACGGCTGATTCCGATCCTCCGCTACAACCACCTGCTGACCGAAGAACAGGCCGGTTCGCTGCAGCAGCGGCCGGAAGCGGCAAACGACAAGGAACTCGGATTGTTGTTGATCCACGCCAATTACCTGACCCAGCAGGCGATCCTGCAATCGCTGCACAAATACCTCAACGATCTGGTCTTCCGGTTGTTCACCTGGAGCGAGGGCGTCTTTCAATTCTATCTGGGCATCCTGCCGCCCGACGACCGCATCACCGTCCGCATCGACCTCGAGAACCTGATCATGGAAGGCGCGCGGCGGATGCGGGAGTTCGAGCAATTGCAGGAGGAAATCCCCAACCTGGATTGCGCGCTGAAGTTCACCGACCGGCCCGACGCCCGGCTGCGCAACATCAACCTCAGTGTCGAGGAATGGCGGGTGGTTTCCTACATCTCCCCCAAGAACACCATGCGTCAGATCGCCCGGGCCAACCGGCTGAGCGAGATCGACCTGCGGCGGATCGTGTACGGATTGATGCAGGCCGGCGTGGTGGAAATCCTTCGACCGGAGGGAGTGGCGCCCCCGTCGTCCTTGGCGAAAATCCAGCCCATTCCCAAGACTCCCGAGCAGGCCGGTTTGATCAAGCGGCTTGCCGACCGGATCCGCTCGTTATAAGGAGCGCTTCATATCATGCAAACCGTAAAAATGGTAGTCACCGGGCCGTTCAACTCAGGGAAGACCGCATTTATCCGTTCGATCAGCGAGATCGAAGTTGTCTCCACCGAACGGAAAATCTCCCTGGAAGTGGAAAAGGTGAAGGAAACGACGACGGTGGCCATGGATTTCGGCCGGATCACGGTGGACGACGACCTGGTCCTGTATCTGTTCGGCACGCCCGGCCAGAAGCGGTTCGATTTTATGTGGGAAATCCTTTCCGAAGGCATGCTCGGGTTCGTGGTCATCGTCGATTCCTCCCGCCCGGAAACCTTCCGTGAAGCGCGGTTCATCCTCGATACGTTCCGGGCGTATGCTCCGACTCCCTATATCGTCGCGGCCAACAAACAGGATATCGCCGAGGCCTGGCCGGTGGATGATCTGCGGATCGCCCTGAAACTGGATCCGAACGTCAAGTGCCTTCCCTGCGTCGCCAACGACAAGGAAAAAGTGAAGAACATCCTTTTGGAGCTGCTCAGCAGCATCCTGGAGGAAATCGAATCCGGCGACTAAGCCCGATCCGTAACCCACCATCCCAATTCCCGGACGGGAGCGCACTTCAAACCGATGAACATCTCCGCATCTTGGCCGATCCCCCAAAAGTCGCTCGCCGATA
>JBJYXS010000380.1:0-4531 GCA_046260075.1 Anaerolineales bacterium
CAGACCTACCCGCGGATCCAGGATTACCGGCTGCTTTCCGCGCTGGCCGGCCTGGCGGCATCGCTGCACAAGGCCGCATTCGACGTGCGGATTCTGCAATCGGCCGGTTTCGGCGAGGCGCGCGAGCCGATGGGAAAACGCCAGGTGGGATCCAGCGCAATGCCCTTCAAGCGCAATCCGGTGAAATCGGAGAACGTGTGCTCGCTGGCGCGGTTCGTGGCCGCGCTTCCGGAAATCGCCTGGCAGAACGCCGCCCAGAGTCTGTTGGAGCGCACGCTCGACGATTCCGCCAACCGGCGCAGCATCCTTCCCGAGGCATTCCTGGCTGTAGAGGAAATGCTGCGGGTGATGACGGCGATCCTCGGCAATCTGGATGTGGACGAGGCGGGCTGCAAGGCGAACCTCGAGCGCTTCGGCGCGTTTTCAGCCAGCGAACGCGTACTGATGGCGCTGGTCGCGGCCGGCGCCGACCGGCAAGCGATGCACGAAAAGATCCGCGAACACAGCCGCAAAGCCTGGGACGTGCTGCGGGAAGGCGGCGCCAATCCGCTGGCCGAATATCTCGCCGCCGACCTCGATATGCTCAAATACCTGCGGCCGGCCGCTATCCGTGAATTGATGGATGCCGGCGCGTACGTCGGCACCGCATCGGAACGGGCGCGGGAGATGGCGGAACGGATCGCTGAGGCGCTGTAGCGTTTCTTTCCATTGATCCTCTCGGCGCTGTTCTATTCTTGCAGGGGATATGTGAGGTATACGCGTCAGGTAGAGGAAGGCATTTCCAACACTAAGGTAAACGGCCCGTCGTTGGTCAATTTCACCTGCATGTGGGCGCCGAACACGCCGGTGCGGACGGGGATTCCCGCCGCGGCCAGGCATTCGGCGAAGTGCCGCACCAATGGTTCGGCGATTTCGGGGGGAGCGGCGTCCGTAAACGAAGGCCTTCTGCCCTTGCTCGCATCCGCATAGAGCGTGAATTGCGAAACCACCAGCGCCTCGCCCCGGATGTCCTGGATGGACAGATTGGTTTTTCCCGCATCATCCTCGAACATGCGAAGGACGGCGCATTTTTCCGCCAGCGCTTCCGCCCCCGTCTTCCCATCTTGCGGGCCGATACCCAGCAGGATCAGCAGGCCGCGTCCGATGGCGGCCGCAGAGCGGCCGTCGACGAGCACCTCGGCTTGCGTCACGCGCTGCAGGACGGCTTTCACGGGGAAAAGCACCCGACCATGGACGATGGACCATGGACGATAGCCATTTGTCTGTACGTGGGGATAGATGGGTTTTCCATGGAACGTTGTAGGAATGGGATTATGAATGGGGAGGCCATTCCATTATGCTCCGGTTTACAGGTAGACGGAATGGACGCGGGACTACCTTCTTGAATCAACAATGGCTATGGTCCACCGTCCATCGTCCGCCGTCCGCACTCACGGCAGCCCGACGGCCGCCCGGACTTCTTCCATGGTTTTGTCGGCGATGACGTTGGCGCGGCGGGCGCCGTCGGCCAGCACGCCCCAGACGTAATCCGGATCCTTGGCCAGTTCGGCGCGCTTGGCGCGGAAGGGCGCGAGGTGGGCGTTGATGCCGGCGGCCAGTTTCTTCTTGCAATCGACGCAGCCCAGCTTGGCCGTGCGGCAATCGGCGGCGATGCCTTCCACCTCGGCCTCCGGCGTGAAGGAGTGGTGCAGGGTGAAGACGTTGCACACTTCCGGGCGTCCGGGGATGTTGCGGTGCGTGCGCTGCGGGTCGGTTACCATTGTCATCACCTTGGCGACGGTTTCGTCGTCGGTCAGCGCCAGCTCGATGTGGTTGTTCAGGCTCTTGCTCATCTTCTGCGCCCCGTCGGTGCCCAGCACCTTGGGGTAGTTGGTGTTCTTCATCTCCGGTTCGACCAGCACCTGCTTCCCCGTGCGGTAGTTGAAGGACCGCACCACCTCGCGGGCGAACTCCAGGTGGCTTTCCTGGTCGATCCCGACCGGCACCACGTTGGCTTTGTAGAGGGTGATGTCGGCGGCCATCAGCACCGGATATCCCACCAGCCCGTAGTTGATGTTGTGCGGGTGCAGGCGGGCCTTTTCTTTAAAAGTCGGCAGGTCGGTGAGTTTTCCCAGCGGGGTGAACATCGAAAGAATCGTGTGCAGCTCGGTCACCTGCGGGGCGTGGCTTTGCACGAAGAGAATCGTCTCCTCCGGCCGGATCCCCGCCGCCAGCCAATCCAGGGCCATTTCGGCGGTGTTTTCGCGCAGCAGATGGAAATCCTCGAGCGTGGTCAGCGCGTGCAGGTCGACGATGCAATAGATGCAGTCGTAATCCGTCTGCAGGTCGACGTAATTCCTGATGGCTCCGAGGTAGTTGCCGAGGTGCTGGCGGCCGGTAGGCCGGGCGCCGGAAAAAACGCGTCCTTTTTTCTTGCTTGCCATGTTCATCCTTGATGAGAAAGTGGTTTTTTATCGGCTTCGACCGTCGGGTGGATATCCAACCTTGGGAATCCGACGGGAAAGTATAACACGCCCCCGGAGGCTCAAGTTTTCAGCCGCACGATAGTGACGCCGTCGCCGCCTTCCCGCTCGCCGCCGGGTTCGATGGCGGCGACCTGCGGATGCTTTCGCAGGGCCTCGCGCACCGCAGATCGCAGCTTTCCCGAGCCTTTGCCGTGGATGATCCGCACCCAGGGAAGTTCCGCCATCACCGCGGAATCCAGGTAGCGGTCCGTTTCGATCAACCCGTCCTCCACCGTGTTGCCGCGGATGTCGAGTTCCAGCCCCGGGCTGGGTTTGGCGGGCGCAACAGGGCGAGGAGGTCGGGCGGGCGCCGGGGATTTGGCGGGAGCGGGCGGCTCGTCGGAGACGGTGAAATCCCCGCGGTCGGCGCGGATGCGCAGCGCGCCGAGCTGCAGTTCATATTGATCCCCGTCCCGGCTGCTGACCTTGGCGGTTGCGCCGAGTCCCTTGAGTCGGACGGTTTCCCCGACCCGCGCGTCGCGCGACGGTCCGGTTTCGGGCGCCGCCACGCCCGCCTCCTCGGCGCTTTGCTCGATCCGCTCCTCCACTGCGCGGGCCTGGGCGGCGATTTTCTGCAGTTCCGGAGCCGCCGCGTGGCCGGCCCGCCGGCGGAGATCCCGCAGTTCGTCCTGAAGTTGTTCGAGTTCCCGTTCCGCGCGAGCCCGGGATTCGCCGAGGATCCGGCTGCGTTCCTGTTCGATCCCGTTCAGCCGGTCGGCCAGCTTCCGTTCCCGCTGCATCGCGCGTCCCTTGAGTTTTTCGGCGTCGGCCCGCTCGCGCCGGGCGGTTTCGCGTTCGCGCTGGATCTTCTCCAGCAGCCGGTCCGCTTCGAGATCGCCGGCCGCGACCATCGAGCGCGCCTCGGCGAGGATCGCCTCCGGCAGGCCCAGCCTTCGCGCGATGGCCAGCGCGTTCGAGCGGCCCGGCAGGCCGAGCACCAGGCGGAATGTGGGCCGCAGCGTGCGCATGTTGAATTCCATGCAGGCGTTCTCCGCACCCGGCGTGTTGTAGGCGAAGGCCTTCAGCTCCGGGTAATGCGTGGCCACCAGGGTGGGAACGGAGCGCCGCAGCAGTTCGGCGAGAATCGCGCGCGCCAGGCCGGAGCCTTCCTGCGGGTCGGTGCCCGCCCCCAGCTCGTCGAGGATCACCAGCGAATGCGGCGTGGCCGACGCGAGGATGCGGACGATCTGCCCGATGTGGGCCGAGAAGGTCGAAAGCGACTGCTCGATCGATTGCTCGTCGCCGATGTCGGCGAACACCGAATCGAACAGCGCGGATTTCGAACCCTTCTCCGCCGGGAGGTGCATTCCGCACATGGCCATCAGCGCCAGCAGCCCGGCGGTTTTCAGGGCGACGGTCTTGCCGCCGGTGTTCGGCCCGGTGATCACCAGCGCCCGCACGCCCGGCCGCAGGGCGATGTCGATCGGCACGACGGTTTCCGGATCCAGCAGCGGATGGCGCGCGCCGTGCAGGAGCAGGGGGCTGTAATCCTCGGGCGGGGAACCGGGGATGGCCTCCAATCCGGGCCGCACAGCTTTCAGTTCGTCGGCGAACCGGGCCCGCGCGACGGCCGCGTCGAACTCCGCCAGGGCGTCCACCGTGGCGTGCAGTTCGTCGCGCTGCCGGCCGATCTCGGCCGAAAGTTCGGCCAGGATCCGGCGGACCTCCTCCTGTTCGGCAAGGATGGCTTCCCGCCAGCCGTTCCCGAGTTCCACGGCGGCCAGCGGTTCGATGAACAGGGTCGCTCCGGAAGCGGATTGATCGTGTACGATTCCGCGCAGCTTGCCCTTGAACTCGGAGCGCAGCGGCACGACGTAGCGTCCCTCGCGCTGGGTGAGGATCGGTTCCTGCAGACGGGAGCCGTGCTCGTTGAGGATGCGCTGCAGGCGGGCCAGCAGCCGGTCGTGCGTGGTGCGGACTTTCGTGCGCAAGGCGGCCAGCTGGGGAGAGGCGCTGTCGAGCACCTCCCCCTCGTCGCTGATCGTCCGGCCGATGGCGTCGATCAGACCGGGGCAATCCTCCATCCG
>JBJYXS010000381.1:0-8584 GCA_046260075.1 Anaerolineales bacterium
GATCACCACGCCCCAACGCAGGGCGCCTTTTCCGTCTCCGCGCTGATCGACACGGCCGCCTTCCATTTTCAACAGGCCCTTTTCCGCCAACGCCAGAGTCTCCCGGTATTGCAGGTACCGCCAGACGACCAGGAAGACGAACAGGATCAGGAAGAACAACAAGCCGCAGCAGGACGGGAGGAAGATGATGGAAGGGTCTATTCCCAAGTCGTACATGGTGTATCTCCTTTTACGGGATGGATAGTGCCGAGAATGTCGGTTCCGGAGGGCCGCTGTGAATGGCGTCCGTCCGGATATCCGCCGGATTCCTATCCGGCTTCTTGCGGATACAATTCGATATTCCCGCTGTTGGTGGACGCTTTCAACGTGGGGCCGCCCGCGCCCACCGTTCCGACCAGGTGCGAGGAGCTGCTCCGTTCGGAGGTAATCGGGAATCCGCAGCGAATATCGCCGAAGTCCGTCGAGAGGTCGGCGGTGAACTCGGCGTCCGCGGGCAGCTCGATGCGGATATCGCCGAAATTGGTGTCGAGCACGCTGGTTCCCTCCCCCAGGGTCCCGGTGAATTCGATCGATCCGCTGTTGGTCGACAGGTCGAGTACGGCGTCCGTTCCGCTGACCGTAATGTCGCCGAACCCGGAATGGGCCTTCACCTTTCCCTGTACGCCGATGGCGGTCACTTCGCCGGAATTGGTGTTGAGGGCGAAACTTCCCGCGACGGTGTCGGCGACGTCCACGTCGCCGAAATCACTGCGCGCGGTGAGATCGTTCTCGACCGTCAGCCCCTGCAGCCGGACTTCCCCGCTGCTGGTTTGAGCGTTGATGGAGCGGGCGGTCACCGCGATCACCTTGATGTCGCCGAAGCTGGAGGACATATCGGCGTTCCAGGTGAAAGCGGACTCCTCCACCGTCACATTTCCCGAGCTGGATTTAGCCGTCAGATCGTCGCCCTGCGCGTGCTGGACCAGGACTTCGCCGAAACTTGTGGAAGCCTCCACGGAGTGCCCCGGCGCTTGGATATTCTTCACAACCACGTCCCCGGAGCTGGTGCCGGCGCGCAGGCCGCCGGTGATGTTTTCGGCGGTTACCTCCCCGAAGCTGGAGAACAGGACGGCGTCCCCCTGGATCCCCTCGAGGTAGACTTCGCCGCTCGATGACGAGGCGTCGACGGAACAATCCGGAGGGACGGTGATGGTGAAGTCCACCGAGATCCCCATCGGGCCGATGCGGAAAATACTTAATTCCACCGGCTGATCGACGTAAACCGTTACGGCATTTCCGGTTTGCTCCACGACGACATTCGTTTTTTCCAGCAGTTCTTCGGCGGCTTTCTGGCTGGCGCCCCAGGCGTTCTTGTGGGCGCTGATCACGATCTCCGTACTGCTCTCCTGAGCCGTGACCTCAACGTTGCCGAAAGGCGTATCGACCGTCAGATCGGCGGGACCGTCCACGGCGGCCCGTTGTTCCTCCACCGCTTCGGCGTTGATGCTGTGGATGGAGAACACATTCCATTGCATGCCGCCGGAGACGAACCGGCCAAGGACCGGAATGAGCGCTACGAGCGACCCCAAACAAATCGCAAACAGCGAAATCCCCAAGATTCCCACGACCGTCCATTTCTTCATCGTTTCCACCTCCGAGTACAATGGGTTCAATCATAAGACAGGAATCCCGACCGAAAGTTGCATCCGCCGGTTTCCGGTCCGGCAGAACAAATATTCGCCTTTTCGGCCGGGTGCAACTTTCCTTGGAAAGGCCGGTCTAACCCATAGAAGGGTTGATTCGCGTTGGAACATGAGGCGGAAACCGTCAAACGGGCGAAGGCCGGGGATACCGAAGCATTTGAACGTCTGGTCATCGAGCACCAAGCGTACGTGTATCATTTGGCTTTGCGCGTGTTGGGGAACGAACAGGAGGCGGAGGATATGGCTCAGGAGGCTTTCTTCCGGGCCTGGAAGTCGCTTCCGAAGTTCCGGGTTCAGGCGAAGTTCAGTACCTGGATGTACCGGATCGTAACCAATCTGTGCTACAACCGGCTCCCGCGATTGCGAAGGGAGCTGTCTGCGATCGGCGAGGAGGAGATCGCCGACTGGGCGGACCCGCGGCAAGGGATGCCGCACGAAGGGTTGGAAGACGCCGAACGGCGGACTTGGCTGCACCGTCAGATCGACGTCCTTCCCGAGTGCTATCGGCTGCTCCTGACGCTGCGCTACCAGAGCGACCTGCCGTATGAGGAGATCGCCGCCGTCACCGGCATGCCGATGGGGACGGTGAAAACGGGTCTCTTCCGAGCCAAGGAACGTCTTCGATCGGCATTACACACTTACGAGGAGGAACGGGTATGACCGATACAGCATTCGACCGCTCGGCGGCGATCATCGAAGATGCGCTGCGCACGATGCCGGCGGCTCCCGTTCCCAAGTCGCTGCGGAGCCGGGTCATGCGGCGGGTGAAATCCTCTGTGGCGCCGCGGTTCGCCTTCCCCTGGTTGGAGGGAGCCGTCAGCCTGATGCTTTCCGCCTTGTTGACGGTTTTGGCATACCTATTGATCGGAATGAACCCCTACATGATCTTCCGCCTGGAGCAGGCCGTTCGGATGTTTTTCATGATGCCGACAAACCGCCCGGTCCTGACGGCGGCCATCCCGGTTCTGGGTATGCTGGCGATGTGTTTGTTGTTGACGATGTGGATCTTCCGCCCGCGCCGCCGCCCCGGCGCGAGGGTCATGGCCGCGCGGTGAAGATCTGGACGATGGGCCATCGCCATCGATCGGCCCTTCCATAGCGGGCGATGTGCGGACGGCACCGTGGGCGGGGCAGAAGCGCACGAGGGAGCATCCGGTCTTATATGCCCACAAGGCATGGAACGGCTGCGAATGAGTTTCCCCGTTTGAAACCGGCGATGGTCCATGGTCGATGGTCGATCGTCTTTTTCCTCGCGTCCCTTTGATATAATTTTTCCCATGAATGCCGATGACCGGGCCGGATGGGATTCCGGCGCACCGCGCCGCATATTGGGCATGAAGGCTTGGCAGGCGGTACTGCTGGCGCTGATGGCGGTCATGGATTGCCTGGTGATCGTCGTGGGATTGGCGATCGTCCTCGGCCCGCTGCTGATGGGCGGCGGAGCGGATGCGGATGCCGCCTCTCTCCCTTCATCGCCGGCGGATGAAACCGGGCCCGCACCTTCCCCCTCGCTGACCCCGATCACAATGGTCTTCCAATTTCCAACCTTCACACCGTACGGCGCACCGCTGGAGAGCCCGACCCCCACCCGCGAGGATTGGAGCGAGGGATGGGTGAAGGTCGCCGTATCCGAAGTGGAAATATGGATGCCCGGAACCTATGCCGCCGGCGATCCGCACACCGAGGCGGATTCCATCATCGCCGCGCTGCAGGACAAGGGCGCCAACTACAATTGGGATTTTGTGCGCGAGCAGATGACGGGCGAGGATGAGACATACGTGCTATGGGGGATCGATTCCCGCCAGGGGAATCCGGCTGTCATCACCAACGTGGCGGTCATCTACGCCCGGATTCCCTCCGAAAAACCGCTTTCGGAATACGCGAACAACTTTATCAGTGAGAATGCCGATACATACACCCTGATCGAACGGGAACCGTTCGCCCATCCGGCATATGAAGCCGAACGGTTGGTGTTGGGCGATGTCAAGGCCGAAGAAATCCCAAAACGCTATGTGCTCTATGCCGTCCGCGACGGAGGGTTCGTTTGGAATATTTTCTGCGCTACTGCGTTGGAGGAAATCGCCGACCGGTTCCCGGAATTCGACCAGATGGCCGGCAGCTTTCGCGTCCTGGCTGCGCCGGAATAATCCCGGCCCATCCGGATTTTCCAAACCTCAAGATCTCCCAACCGAAAGTCTTCCGTTTCGTGTAAACGGCTGGTTCAGGATACCGCAATCCGCCGGTACGGTGTGCATACCGCGCCGATCCGTGGGAATCATGCCACGCCTTTACAAATAGATAAGTATCTATGTATAATTCAATAGTCGATGGAAAAGAAAATGGCCGATTGGAAACAACCCCCCGTCCAAGTGATCTTCGCCAAGGCCATCGCCGATTCCACGCGCCAGCGGATCATGCGGTATTGCTGTTGCGCATGGCGGTCGGTCAAGGAGATCGTCGATCAGATGAACGTCACACAGCCGACGGTTTCGCACCATCTGGCCATCCTGCGGGAGGCCGGGCTGGTGGAGGTGCGCAACAAAGGAAAACAGACCTTTTACCGGCTGAACCAGAAACGGATCGCGAACTGCTGCGGGTTGCTCTCTCGAACGTTTGCGCCGGAGGAGGACGATGCCCGGTAATTTTTTTTTCGTTTATCCATAGAAGATAATCGATGTAAAAGCGGGAGAAAATCAGATTCGAAAGCGGCGGCTTCACGCCGACAAAAACATCACAAGGAGCGTGCAGGATGCAAAAGGTGGATCCGCAGGAAATCCTCTCCGCCGTACGCGCATTTTACGGCGGGAAAGCCCGGAAAATGAACGAAGCCTGTTGTGGATCCGAGAGCCGGTGCAGCTGTTCCACGGCCCGCAATTATTCGGATGAGGAATTGGCAGGCTTGCCGGAAAACCTCGCGGATGTATCGCTGGGGTGCGGAAATCCCGTATCCGAGATCGATATCCGGCCGGGCGATACGGTCCTGGATCTCGGATCCGGAGGCGGATTGGATTGCTTTCTCGCCGCCCGGAAAACCGGTTCGACCGGGCGCGTGATCGGTGTGGACATGACGCCGGAGATGATGGATAGGGCGCGCGCCAATGCCGCGAAGTCGAGTGTTTCGAATGTGGAATTCCGGCTTGGCCGGATCGAATCGATACCGGCGGCGGACGGTGAGGCGGATGTCGTCATCTCCAACTGCGTCATCAACCTTTCCCCCGACAAACCGGCGGTCTTCCGGGAGATGTTCCGCGTTCTGCGCCGGGGCGGGCGGATCGCGGTATCGGATATCGTCACCCGCGGTCCGATGAGTCCGTTGGTGGTCCAGTCGCTGGATAGTTGGTCCGGCTGCGTCGCCGGAGCGTTGGATATGGCGGAATACCGGCGGGGTTTGGAAGCGGCGGGATTTTCGGATGTTTCGATTGCGCCCGCCGGCGTATATTCCCATGCAAGCGCCGGAGACAGCTCGGATGGGATGCCGTTTTCCGCACTAATCACGGCTCGCAGGAGATAGGAAGACGTCAACCGCGGAATTGCAGGAAGGGAAACCCGGCCGGAATGATGGTTTGCGGGAATATCCGCTATGCCGGGCGATGTTTCCTGCGACGCGCACGCCGACGGGTGTCCGCCGCAATCGGGCCCGCCGGAGGAGCTGTTGCGCCGCCTATGCTAGAATCCGGGAAGCTTACCGCCTTGGAGGAAAACCTTATGGAAACCAACCCACCCCGCGGAAAATATTTTGAAGATATCGCTCCCGGACAGAAAATATACACCTCCGGACGGACCGTGACGGAGGCCGACGTTACGGCGTTTGCCGGCCTTTCGGGGGATTTCAACCAGATCCACGTCGACGCCGATTACGCCGCCAAGGGTCCCTTCGGCCAGCGGGTCGCTCACGGCCTGCTCGTGCTCTCCATCGTTTCCGGGCTGGCGGTGCAGACGGGCGTGATGGACCGCACCGTTATCGCCTTCCGCGAGATCGGCGAATGGAAGTTCAGCCGGCCGGTGTTCCTCGGCGACACCGTGCGGGGCATTATGGAAATCATCGGCACCAAGCCGCTCCGCCGTCTGGGCGGAGGCTCGGTGGAAATCGCCTTCACAGTGGTCAACCAAAAGGACGAGACGGTCATGAGCGGGAAGTGGACCGTGCTGATCAAGAGCAAACCTTCCGCCTGATATGGAAGAATCGTCCGCGGATCGTTTCCGCCGCTTGGAACGCAGCCTGGAGGAGACCGGCGATATGGAGGACGACGGGGAGTCCCTCCCCGCCGCGGAATCGGAACAACCGCCCGCGCCGTCCGACTCCGGGAAGGCTCTTCCGGACATCCCCGCCGAAGGAGAAGGGGCCGGGTCAGATGCCGAGCCCCTCGAATCCGATCCGGCGGAGGAGGATACGGGCCCATCGACTCCCGCGGGGGCGGATGGGAGTTCCGGCAAAGACGGTCTTTCTGCAGAAGAAGGCATCGGAGAACCCGGGGAAGGGGCGAAGAAACCGGATATCCCGCAGTGGCGGGCGCGAAGACGCTTTCACCGGACCGGATCGCTTCCGCCCGACCGCCGGGAGGATGAGCCGTCGGATACCGCAAGCCTTCCGGGCGGAAGGCGGTCCCGCGGGCGGATGGTGAAATCCTGCCTTTTCCGCGCGGCGATCGCGGCGGTGTTCGGCTTCACCGCGTTGCTCTTCCTGGCGGCCGGGTTCATGTTGTATGAATATTTCCAGATCGCGGCCACCCTGCCCTCGGTGGAGGATCTAAAAGCCCGCACCGCGCAATTCGAAACCACGCGCATCTACGACCGCGACGGCGGCCTGCTGTACGAAATCCTGGATCCGAACGCGGGCCGCAGGACCTACATCCCGCTCTCGCAAATTTCGCCCCCCATGCTGGCGGCGACGATCGCCGCCGAAGACAAAAACTTCTTCAGCCATCCGGGATTCGATCCGTGGGGGATTCTGCGCGCTTTCACCCAGAACATTTCCTCGGGGGAAACGGTCTCAGGCGCATCCACCATCACCCAGCAGCTGGCCCGCATGGCGTTGATGACACCGGAGGAACGGGCGGAGATTTCTTACATCCGCAAGGTGCGCGAAGCCCTGTTGGCGGTGGAAATTACCCGCCGGTACTCGAAGGAAGAAATCCTCGAGCTGTTTTTGAACGAAAATTCCTACGGCAACCTGGCCTACGGCGTCGAGGCGGCCGCCGAGACGTACTTCCAAACCACCGCCGACCGGCTGACCCTCGCCCAGGCGTCGTTCCTGGCCGGCATTCCCCAGGCCCCTTCGGTATACGACGTCCACACCAACCGGGAAGCCACGATGGAACGGCTGCGCCAGGTGCTGGTGATGGTGATCGAAGCCAGCCAGGAACAGGATTGCATTTTCGTCGGCAACGGCATGGCGGAGGTGTGCGTCTCGCCGGAGGAGGCCGTCGCCGCGTGGACGGAGATGCAAGGAACCGTATTTCACACGCCTGACGTGTACATGCATTATCCGCACTGGGTGAATTACATCCGCCAACTGCTGGAGGAAGCGTACGACCCACAGACCATTTACCGTTCCGGGTTCCAGGTGTATACGACCCTTGATCCCAGCCTGCAGGATTTGGCGACGGGTGTGCTGCAGCGCCAGGTGCAGGCGCTGGCCGACAAGCATGTGACCGGCGGGGCGCTGGTCGCCATCCAGCCTTCCACCGGAGAGATTCTTGCGATGGTCGGGTCGCCGGATTTCTACGCCCAGCCGGCCGGGCAGGTGAACATGGCCGTCCGACCCCGGCAGCCGGGCTCCGCCATTAAACCCCTGACCTACGCCGCGGCGTTTGAGAAAGGCTGGACGCCCGCGACCTTGATTTGGGATGTGCCGACGGAATTTCCGCCTTCGAATGATCCGTTCGATACGAATCCCCCCTACATTCCGGTCAACTACGACGAAAAATTCCACGGCCCGGTGACGGTGCGTTCGGCGCTGGCCAACTCGTACAACATCCCGGCGGTGAAAGCCCTCCAATATGTGGGCATTTACGACGATCCCTACACGGTCCAACCGGATGGGCTGATCGCCATGGCCGAACGACTGGGAATTACCACCCTGGCCCGCCCGGATTACGGTTTGTCGCTCACCTTAGGCGGCGGAGAGGTGACGCCGCTGGAACTGACGGCTGCGTTTGCGGTGTTCGCCGGGGACGGCGTGCGGATCCCCCCTGTTGCGATCCGGAAGATTGAAACATACGATGGAAAAACCGTGTTTGAGCACGCGTCCATTCCCGGGGAACAGGTCCTGCGGGCGGAGCATGCCTACCTGATCTCATCCATCCTTTCCGACAACGAAGCGCGTACGCCGATGTTCGGCGCCTATTCCGTCCTCCGGCTGCCGTTCCCCGCGGCCGCAAAAACCGGCACGACCAACGACTTCCGCGATAATTGGACGGTCGGCTATACGCCCGATCTGGCGGCGGGGGTGTGGATCGGCAATCCCGACAATACCGCGATGACCGGCACGACCGGGCTGAGCGGCGCGGCCCCGATTTGGTCGGAGTTCATGGCTCAGGCCGTTCCACAATTGACCGGCAACAATCCCACGCCGTTCGTTCCGCCGGCCGGCATCGTGCATCATTTGATCTGCTCGATCTCGGGTGCCGAACCCAGCCGGTATTGCACCGCGACGCGGATGGAATCCTTCGCCGCCGACCAACCGCCTCTCCCGGCGGATCAGGATTTATGGCGCGATGCGTGGATCGACACCTTCACCGGATTGCGCGCATCGGCCGCCTGTGCCGACCACGTCGATCAGGCGCTGACCGTCGCGGTCAGTGACCCGGCCGCCCGCCTGTGGCTGGAGGTGTATCCGGAAGGGAAGCTGTGGGCATCGCAGCACGGTTTTCCGGATCCGATCCGTTACTATCCGGAGGGCG
>JBJYXS010000382.1:0-4594 GCA_046260075.1 Anaerolineales bacterium
ACCAGACAGCCGACATATTGCGGATTGCGCGAGAAACGGAACGGCCCGGTCCGGATCAACGTTCCGCTTCCGCCGAACGTCTGCGCGAAGCCCAGCACCGCCGCCGCCCACAAAAAAAGCGCCGCCCCGCCCGACAGGAGCGGAATCCCGACCAGGAATCGGATCCATCCGGGAATCGCCCAGCCGCCCCATGACATCCCGCCCAGAATTCCTATTCCCGCCGACGGGTAGAGGAAGAGAAAACCCATCAGCAGGCGCTTCCATGCGGCGGGCGGATCCGGCGGCCAGATTCTTCGGACGGGGAAGCGCATGCTGAAAACGACGGCCAGGGCGGCCGAGAGTTCCGCAAGGATCGAGGTGACCAGAATGAATCGGATCATTCCTTCATTATAGAACCATATTCCATGCCCCATCCGCTTCCAGAGAAGACGGAGCGCGACGGCCGGAGGAAAACCGGCGCATTGCGCTCCGTTCGGATGCCATCCCCCCGCTCCTCGGCCTATCCCTTTACCGCTCCGGATGAGAGCCCGGCGACGATCTGCCGTTCGGCGGCCAGATAGAACAGGATCGTCGGCAGAATGGTCAACGCCGTAAAGGCGGAAATTTTCGCGATGTCCATGCCGTACTGCCCCTGGAATTGCATCGTCCCCAAGGGGAGCGTCCACAAGGTGTCTTTGTCGACCAACACCAGCGGCACCAGCAGATCGTTCCAGCTGACGATCATCGTCAACGCCGCCACCGCGGAAAGGGCCGGACGCGCCATGGGCAGCAGTATCCGCCAATAGAAATCAAAGGCGGTGCAGCCGTCTATCGCCGACGCATCCTGCAGCTCGAAGGCGACGTTGGCGAAAAAACTGCGCAGGATCATGATGTTGCCGGAGATGTTGAAGGCGACCTGCACCAGTACGACCGCCTCGAGATGGTTGGTGAGATCCAACTGCCGGATCAGCAGATAGACCGGCAGGATGGCGATGTTGATCGGGAACATCAACCCCAGCATCAGCAGGTTGAAGGCGATGGGTTTGCGCGCGAACGTCATGCGCGCGAACACGAACGCCGCCAGGCTGCTGACCAACAGCACGCCGAATGTGGCGGCCAGCATCACGAGGATGCTGTTGCGCATCATGTTCCAAAACGCATTCCCGCTCAGGATCTCGACCACGTTGGCCCAATCCGGGGGAATGGGCGGAACGTACGGATGCATGAAGGCCTCGCCGCGGGATTTCAAAGCGCTGAACATCAGCATGACGAGCGGGATGACCATGACGATCGCCACCGCGGTCAGGATGGTGTATTGGAGGACCCGCGTCGCGATCTTCCCCCACGGTCTGCGATACGGACGATCGATCTGCGTCACGGCACTTTCCTTTCTACTCGCGGCCCAGGTATTCCTGGGGACGCACAAAAAAGTTATAGGTAATGGAGAACGTCAACGCGATCACCAACATGACCAATGCCACCGCACTGCCGTACCCCAGCCAGAAACGCTTGAAACTGAACCGGTACAGGTAGGTAGCCAGCATCTCGCTGGCCGACGAAGGCCCGCCCTGGGTCATCACCCAGACCAGGATGAACTGCTGGATCGACCCCAGGACGGAAAGATACGCCGTCGTCTGGATGGTGTTGCGGAGCATCGGGATAGTGATGTAGCGTACCAACTGCAGGCCGTTCGCCCCGTCGATCCGCGCCGCTTCTTCGACATCCACCGGAATGCCCTGCAATCCCGCCAGGAACAGCAGCATGTGCAACCCGAACCACTTCCATGTGAGGACCACAAACAGGCAGGGGAACACCAATTTCACATCGCCCAGCCAAGCCTGCGGCTCGACGCCGGGGAACAGCGTGATGACGGCATTGACAAACCCTTTCGACGGATCGGCGTTGAAGAGGTTCAGCCACATGATGCCGGTGATCACTTCGGAAATCACATACGGCATAAAGAAGATGGTGCGGTAGACGGCCCGTCCGGGAAGGTCGCGGCCGACCATGATGGCCAGGGCGAGCGCCGCGGGCAATTGGATCGCCAGCGACAGGAAAATCAGCAGCAGGGCGTTCGTCAAGGCCTTCCGAAACACTTCATCGGCCAGGATGTTCTGATAGTTGTCCAAGCCAATGAACTTCGTCGCGGGTCCGAAGCCGGTCCAGTTGAACAGGCTGTAGTAGGCGGATTCGAGAATGGGATACACCTGGAACACGAAGAAGAAGAAAAACGCCGGCAGCAGGAACAGAACGATCGTCAGGTTGTTCTGCGCCTTGCGGGAGAGAAACGAGGAGAATCCCTTTTTTCGGCGATCCTCCCGGGCGGCGATACTGGTCATTAAGGCTCTCCTTTCCGGTTGCGCAAGGTGCGGGGATAGCGGTCCATCCGACAATCCCCGCACCTTGTTGCCCCGCAAACCGTTTCCGAAGGTATTGCTTTCGATAACCGTTACTGCAGTTCCACTTTAGCCAGATCTTCTATGGCTTGAGCCAGTTCTTCCGGCGTCTTGGCACCCGTGAAGATATCCTGTACGCCGGCGTTGATGACGTCTCCCATCGCCGGAGTCAGCGCCTGGTCGAGGTACTGGGCGAAGTATTTCGCATTGGCGAACATGGCTTGCACGGCGGCCATGTTGGGATCCGTCAACCCGGCTTCACCGCCCTTGACCGTCGGGATGAGAAGACCCGCCTCGGCGAGTTCCGCCTGGCGTTCCGGAGTGGTCAGGAACTTGACGAAGTCGACGGCTTCCGGCGGAGCATCCTTGCCGAGCGCGAAACCGTTGCCGCCGCCCATGACATCGGAGACATCACCGGCCCCGCCTTCGACCGCCGGGAAAGCGAAGATACCCAGATTCGCGACACCTTCCCCGTCGTTGCTCTGGGCCGCCGAAACGGTCGGCGCCCACTGTCCGGAGATTTCCATGGCGGCTTCGCCGTTGCCGAAATGACCCTGCATGGCATCATGGTTGTCGCCAAGATACCCGGGCTGGAACGGATCGGTTGCGATGAGTTCCTGCAGTTTCTTTCCGGCTTCCACGAACGCGGGATCCGTGAAGGAGCCCGTGCGGGAGATGGCCGCTTCCATGCCTTCCTTGCCGGCCATACGGATCGCGAGATACGCCCAGATGTGCATTCCCGTCCAGCTGTCCTTCTCGCCCAGGGAGATCGGGGTGATCCCGGCCGCCTTGAGATCCGCCACGGCATCCAGGAACGCGGACCAGGTGGCGGGAACCTCGGCGATTCCGGCCTGCTCGAAAAGATCCTTGTTGTACCAAACACCGACCATGCCCATATCCCACGGCACGCCGTAGTTCTGGCCGTCCTTGCTGTAAACCGCCAGCGCACCCGGCGCAAAGGTGCTGCGCCAAGCGCCGCCGTCGGCATCCAGGTCGGGGGTGATGTCCATGGTCATGCCGGCTTCCGTATACGCCTTCATCGTCCCGCCGCCCCAGCTCTGGAAGATATCGGGGGGATTGCCGGACTGCATGACGGTGGTCAGCTTGTCCTTGAAGGCCTGATTCTCCAGCACCGTGATGTTGACGGTGATGTTCGGGTGCAAGGCCATATAGTCGTCGGCATATTGCTGCCACAGGGTCTTGCCGGGATCGGTCGTCTGGATGTGCCACCACTCAATGGTCACCGGTTCCGTTGATTCCACCGTCGGTACGGGAGCGTCGCCGGATTTTTCGGTCGGCTTCACCGCTTCCGTAGCGGTCTCCGTCGCTGTTGCGCACGCGGTCAGCGCGAATGCGACGGTCAGCAGAAGACTGATAAAAACAAAATGCTTTCGGCGCATGTTCCATTCTCCTTCTTTCACTTTTTTTATAAAGCTCTCTTCACGGATAACGCCATCGATTTCCTCCGAATACACCTCCTTTCGCCGTTCGGGACGGTCGTCCACTATCCACCGATAAAGGCATCGTCTCGTTTGATGCGCGGCGGACGCCGGGAATCCCGAAGCATACGTTCCGATTTTTTCCGCGCATGTCCATTTCGCATTATAGGGAGGAACCCCTGCGACGGATGATATTCACAGAATATTCAGGGAAGACTCACAGCATGCTCAGAGGTTTCTCACAGCAGACTCATAGTCAACCGGATGGATCGGGGAGCAATGCCGTATGTGAGCGCTCCCCTGGGTCCCCGGATCCGCGTCGGGAGCGCATACGCGGCACTATCCCGTGCCGCAGACCACACGGCGCAACAGCCGGTCTCCCTCCATGAAGGAACAAGCCGGCGTGCCACGAGTCGATCCGCTTCCGGGGAAAAAATCGGCGCAACTCCGTCGGATACCGGACGGGAAGGAACAGGAAGCGGACCGCATCCCGGCCCGGAACGCTTCGCTGCCCTCCCGCCTTTGCGGATCGGGAAGGATCTCCACCAGACAGGCGCTGCAATTGACGGACGGGCGGATCACCTGTATAATCCCGGCCCGCAGCACCGCCGCGAGGAGTAAGCGGACCCGGGATGCCAGAGAAGGTGCGGCCACAGGTTGAAAGCCCCCGCTTCCCGAATCCGTCGAATGTCGCGCGGCGATCCGCCGAAGAACCCCTCCCGTGAGGAGGGCAGTAGACCGGCGCGGTCCGCACCGTTACCGCGATGAGCGCGTCCCGGC
>JBJYXS010000383.1:0-12759 GCA_046260075.1 Anaerolineales bacterium
GGGTTGTGGATTCTCATCCTGACGGTCGTCGCCCTGGCTTGGAACCGGATGTTCGTCCTCTTCCACGAGGTGTTCTTCACGGGCGAAACCTGGTTGTTCCCCTACACCGACACTCTGATCCGCCTGTTCCCGGTGGCCTTCTGGCAGGACGGGTTCGCCGTGGCGGTGGCCGGCATGTTGGCCACCTGCCTGTTGGTATGGCTCGGCGCATCGGTCGTCCCGGCCTTGTGGAAAAGAAGTCGGAAACGGACGGACGGCTGACGGGTCGCAGCCGGCGGCCGGTTTTCGCGCCATACAGCCGCCGCACTCCGTTGTTCCTATTTACCTCCCGCGGCTTTTGGCATAAAAAGGCGATGGTACACTCGGCCGGACGGATTCCCCCGCAAGCGGTGGAATCCGATGAAAGGCGACGGAATTTTCGTTCTCGGGTATCATGGGGAGGACTTCCTGCGGATGAAGGACGGACGGTTTTCCGTGCCATGGGAAATCTTCGCTACTGGAGGCGTATGAGGATCCGACGTGCCATTTTCCGGTCGGCGGCGGTTGCGGTTCTCGCCGGTTGGGTGTTGGCCGGCTGCGGCAGCAACAACCCCTATCCGATTCCCACCCCCCTGCCGCTGGCAAAATACACCATTTCCTTCCTGGTCAGGGTTCCGGACGATACCACGCCGGGCGACAAGGTGATTCTCAACATCTTGGACGAGGTCACCGGACTAACGCTCAATCCGACCAGCTATGAGATGAAATCGGTCGACACCGGCTTATGGCAATTGAACCTGGATTTCCCGCGCAACGCGCTGGTGCATTACCGGTACAGCCTGCAAAGCGGCGCAATCGAAGCCGGCTCCGGCTCGGGCATGGTGGATTACCGGACCTACTTCGCATCGGGTAACAATCAGGCGGAGGATACGGTCGCCCACTGGCTGGGAACGGATTTTCACGGCACCACCGGCCGGATACGCGGTTTGGTGCGCGACGCGGTCACCGGGCTGGCGGCGCCGGGCATTGTGGTGGGGACAGCCGGCATGCGGACCCTCACCGACACCAGCGGCTATTACCTGCTCAGCGGGGTCCCCACCGGGAAGCAGAACCTGGTGGCGTTCGATATGAACGGCAATTACCGCCCATTCCTTCAGGAAGCCATCGTAGCTGACGGCCAGGACACTCCCGCCGATCTATCGCTCTCCCCCGCTCCGAAGGTGACGGTGTCGTTCCATCTCTACGTGCCGCAGGCGGAGATGCCCCCCGGAGCCCAGGTCCGCATGGCCGGCAACCTGCTGATGCTTGGGAATACCTTCCAACCCGGAGCGGCATCGACCATGATCGAACCGGGCCGGGTTCCGCTGATGACGATGCTCAATGACGGCACCTACCTCCTTTCGCTGTCCATGCCGGTCGGCACCTACGTCCGGTATAAATTCACCATGGGCGACGGTTTTTGGAACGCCGAGCGGGATTCCCAAGGGCGGATGGTGATGCGGGAAATGATTGTCCCCGAATACGATACGATTGTCGAAAACGGCGTGACCACCTGGCGATCGAGCGACCAGGGGCCGGTCACGTTTAACGCGATCGCCCCCGCCAACACGCCCGCCTCGGAGAAGGTATACATCCAATTCAGTCCGTTCCACGGAATCTGGATGCGCCCGATACCGATGTGGATGATCGCCCCGCAGCAATGGACCTTCACGCTGGAAAGCCCGCTGGAATGGCCGGGCGAGGTTTCCTACCGGTATTGCCGGAACGGGATGTGCAGCCTGGCCGATGATGTGTCGACGGCCGGCGAGGAATCCAACGGCCGGTTGTTCCAGGTGACCGATCAACAGCAAAGCCCCGTCGACACGATAACCGGTTGGACCGTCTGGCCGGATACCTCGGCCGCGGTCATCCCCGCGCCGTCCGCGCCGGTTCGATCGAGCCTGCAGTTCGGCGTGGTGCTCTCCTCCGACCGATGGGCTCCGCCGTACGATTCGGCCATCGCTGATCTGATCTCCCTGCGGGCCGAAACCGTGTTTCTCAGCCCGCAATGGTACTTGGGCGCCAACGCCCCCGTCCCGGAAATCCGCTACCTGCCGGAATTGGCCTCCCCGTTGCGTCCGGACGTCGTCGATCAGAT
This sequence comes from Anaerolineales bacterium, assembly GCA_046260075.1. Taxonomy (GTDB): domain Bacteria; phylum Chloroflexota; class Anaerolineae; order Anaerolineales; family RBG-16-64-43; genus JAFGKK01. The sequence continues at coordinate 2,117 of JBJYXS010000383.1, forward strand.
CGCCTACCTGCGGGCCGCCGGAATCCGGCCGGCCCTGGCGCCTAATCTTTCGGCGCTCACCGGCTTGACGACGGACTGGTGGGATACCGCACCGCGCGATCCGTCTTGGTGGGACGCCTTTTTCCAAACCTACGCCAATGTCCTCTACACCTATGCCGACATCGCCCAGCAAAACGGAGTGGAGGAGCTGGTGATCGCCCGGGCCGACATGCTACCGGCGATGCCCGGCCTTCCCGGCACGCCGGCGGACATCGAAACCCGCTGGCGGGTGATGGCACGCAACGTGCGCCTGCGCTACGCGGGCAAACTCGCCGTCGAACTTCCGCTCACCGACGCCTTTCCCGCCATTCCCCAATTTTTCGACGAAATCGACGAGGTCATCGTCCGCGTCCGCGGACCGCTGACCGCCGGCAGCAATTCCCCCGAGGAAATGAAAGCAGCCGCCGGCACGCTGCTTGACGAAAAATTAGCCGGCCTGCAGGCGCTGGGAAAAACCGTCTTCCTGGCCCCGGCCTACGCCTCGCTGGAAGGGGCGGATGCCGGCTGCCCGCGCGATGCGATGGGCGGCTGCCTGCCGGTATCATCGATTCTTCCCGGGACCAATCTGGCGCTCACCCTGACCCCCGACTTCGATGCGCAAACCCGGTCCTACCAAGCGCTGCTGTCGGCGGCGGCGGACCGCGATTGGATTACCGGGTTTTTCGCCTGGGGGTACTTCGCCCCCGTCGGACTCCGCGACGCCTCCCCGTCGATCCACGGCAAGCCGGTGGAGATCTTCCTGGCGAGCATGTTCAACCGGCAATGACGGTCCGCCCATTGCTACACCGCAACGGCTTCACCGCCGGATCGGCGCGCCTAAACAAATCCCATCGGAAATGCTAGAATCGCCGCCAAGGATCAAGGATGATCACTCTGACCGTCATTCGCAAACGTATCGGCTGCGGAGCCTTCATGGCGGCCGTGACCTTGCTGACATCCGCCGCCTGCAGCCCGCAACCGGCCGCCCCCACTCCCACGGCCGCTGTGGAGACGGTGATTCACACCGTCGAAGTGACCCGCGTGGTCGAGATGCCGGTCACCGTCACCCCGCAGCCGACATCGGCCGAGAGCCCGACACCCACCGAATCACCGACGATCACCGCCACCCCCACTGAAACGCCGACGATCACCGCCACCCCGACCCCTACGCACACCCCGACCTATTCGGCGCCGCGGATCCGCGTACTGATGTGGTCGCAATGCCGCTATGGGCCGGGTGTGGGCTACCTGTACGAATACGATCTCTTTGAAGGCAATCTGATGGAAGTGATCGGCTGGCAGGAAATCCTCGCTCATAAGCAGGACGACACGTGGGAGCCCAGCATTTGGCTCTACGTCCGCGCCTTGGGCGGAGGGATCAACATCTGTTGGGTGAATTCCAACCTGGTGGAAGTGTATCAGGGGGATATCTTCGACGCGCCGCGGTACACGGCGCGCATGCCCTTCTCGCAACTTTACAAGCCGCCCGTGGCCGTCGAGGCGTGGCGGGAAGGAAACAACGTCACCGTAATGTGGAGCTCGGTGTGGATGACCGAGGACGACTACCGCGGATACCTCGTTGAAGCCTGGGTCTGCCACGGCGGCCAGCTGTACCTGGCGCCGGTCGGATACAAGGACGTAAACATCGCCAACCCCGCCGTGGTCATCCCCGACGAACCCGGATGCTCCGAACCTTCGAACGCCCGTCTGTACACCGTCGAAAAACACGGGTATACGCAGTGGATCCGCGTTCCTTGGCCCGGGTTTGATGATTAACCCCTCATCCGCGGATCAGACCTTCTCGATTAATTCATAATCCACCAAGTCACCGATCGGCCGATAACCGATATTTCGGTAAATGCTGTTCGACGTGGGGTTCGCCAGATCCGCATACAGCGTGCAGAAGGCGCGTCCTTCCGCCAACAGCGCGGAGCTGAGCGTCGCGACCAGGGCGGTGGCGTATCCCCGCCGCCGGCGGTCCGGCGGCGTGAACACCATACCGACCGAGATTCCCCGTTTTGTCGGCCGGGTCCTGCAGGCCATCGACACCGGTTCCCGGTCCACCCAGAGGAAGAGATCCCCGTCCCCGACCCGGTGCCTGGCTGCCCGCCGCGATTCCTCCGGATCCGCCTTGCCGAACATCTCCAGGCGCGCTTCGTAAAACCATCGGGCCACGCGTTCGAGATCGCTTGCCTCCGCCGTCCGCAGCCGGCCGCGGGAAGGCGGCGTCATCCTGACCGACGTCAGCTCGTACATGCGCAGGTTCTGTTCGACACGGTAATCTTTCCCGGCCGCGGATGCCAGCCGGACGACGACCGGATGCGCGACGGACTTCGGACCGAACACACCCGGGATATTCCAGGATGGAGCCGCCACGGCGCGCACGAGTTCCGCCGCGGCCGCCTCCGCATCCCGCGGCGTTCCGGCCAGGATGAGTTTATGCGGCGGAGTCATGATCGCCGCCAGAGCCACCGCTCCGCCTTCCGCCATGGTGATGAGGCACACCGGATGCCGGAACCGTTCCGGATGCCTGATCAATTGGCCGCATATCCCCAACACCAACCCGTTGGCGGCTTCGTTTCGCTCCAGCATCTCGCCGGCCGCATTAAGAAACTCCTTCGCATGCGAATACCAGCGGACATCCATTTCCATCATTCTCCCGGCCGATGCTCGCACACCGTCGCAGCCGACCGCGTTATGTTCTTGTGAAGAAATACCATGCGGAAGCGCGTCCTTTGCCCTGCTCATACCGTTGGAGCGAGAACGCCGCACGAAAAACCTGTTCGATATCCGTCCGGGATATCCCGTTCGGATCCTCTTCGCCTTCCGGCTGCCAAGCATAGAGCATATAGAGGCCCCCCGGCTTTACCCAATGAGCCAATCCGGCGGCATACTTGCTGCGGCCGCGGGCGGATAACCCATGAAAACAACCGACGTCCAGCGCCAGGTCGAACGGGCCCGGCAGCTCCAAGGATGCCAGTTCCGTGACGTCGCCCACCAAGAGGACGGGGGTATAGGCCTTCAGTTTGGCCCGCGCTTTGGCGATCGCCCAGGGGACAAAATCCACTCCGGTCACTTCCCAGCCCTGCCGTGCGAGATACAACAGGTTGGTCCCCGTCCCGCACCCGATGTCGAGCGCCTTGCCGGGAGGAAGATCCGCCAAGATACGGACCAATTCGGGGACCGGTATGCCGGTATCCCAGGGTGGAGACAACCGGTAGTGGATGGCATACCACAGGCGGTTCATTAAAGAAGTCAACGAACACTCCGGCGGCGCGAGCGGTTTCCCGTTCCCGCCCGCAAAGCGCCCCGATGCCGGTGGTTGCAGAGGAATTCGATGATGCGGAGGGCTATCGGCCGATCCCCAATCCGCGTAAAGCCCGCAGCGTCACCCATTTGTTGGGTTTCTTCTTTTGGCCGTACGTCACCCAGGTTTTCCCCCGGTAATCGTATTCCAGCAGCCACTTGCCGTCCGGCGTCCGTTTCCCCTCCACAAAACCACGCAGGTTTTTCAACCGCCGGTCTTTGCCATGCCCCAGATCGGTCAGCACTTCGAGGATCTGCAGGACGTCGGTGATGTAGAAGACCGGGAACCCGAACTTGAACCAGCTTTGGCTGGGTTTTCCGGTCCACCCGGAAGGATAACCGGCCGTTGCCGGATCGACACTGAAGAGGAACTTCACGCCTTGCTTGATCGCCCGCCGGATCAAGGGCGGGCGTTTTTTCGGCGCAAGCACGGCGAAGGCGCGCATGACCTTCACCGCGCCCCAGGCGCAGGGCAGCTTGTTGTTCGATCCGCATACAAAATCCGGTCCGCACTTGCCGGCGTAATAGCGGACGGGGGCGTGCTTTTCCTTCATCGGCGCGATCCCCTCGCCGGTGACGGAACGGGCCATCCATTCATAAGCGGCATCCATCCGCTCATCCTCGCAGCCCAGGGAGGCCAGCGCCCAACAGAGGTTGCCCTGAAGGCAGTCTACGGTTCCCGAGGGCGCACCTGACGCGGAGATCTGACCGTCCTTCGCCAGAGCGTGATCGAGGAAATAGCGGCAGGCGGTATCAATGCGCTTATCGATACTCACCGAACCGCCGAGTTCCGCCAGTTGGATGAGCGACCATACGGTGGAATAATATTTGGGATTATAGCCGGGGCCGGGTTTCGACCACCACCCTTCCGGATTCATTTTCCCCAGAATGGCTGCGATCGGCCCATCCTTATGGGCTCTTTTCCGTTCTTTCTCGGCGCTCTTCCCGTCTCGGCAAAGATCCCGAAGCGCCAGGTATCGCACTCCGGGATCCTCCTTTTCCAACAACCAATCCACGGATGTGCGGATGTCTTCGTCTCCGATGGTCATATTCCCTCCCCAGGGTGCGTCATGTCCGCCGTCGGTCCACGCCTTATTCCTGCTCCGTCCGGCGCTTGCGGATCGAAAGCCGGGACAGACCCCATCCGCCCTCGCCGCCCACCCGGATATCGCGGCGGGAAAAACGCCACCACGCGATGAGCGCGAACAGGGCGGAGACGCCCAGCATCATCCACCACTCGTTCCAATCCATGCCGTCGATCGCCAAACCGCCCTGATAATACTTGAACGGCAAGACGTCCGCCAACGGCCGAAGGGAATCGTCGATGTTGGCCATGACGTTGATGAAGTAGCAACCCACCATCGCGATCCCGGACGCCATCGCCGCCGCGCGCGCCGAGGGCAGCAACATGCTCAGCAGCAAGGCCAGGGTTCCGAAGAGCGCCAGGATGCCGAACAGCGAGACCATCGGCAGGGCCAGTTCGCCGGCGCCCACGTCCATCATCGACCCGGGCACGACGACCACGAAACCCAGCCAAGTGATCGCCAGGATGGCGAGGGTGGCGAGCAGGAACGCCAGCGAGCGGCCGGCGAACAGGGCCGTCCGGCTCACCGGGTGCGCCAGGATGAGATCCAGCGTTCCGTTCTCCTCGTCGCCGGCCAGCAACGTGCTGCCGGCGAGGACGGCGTATATGCCGACGACCAGGGTCATGTAGGAGAAAAATTCCAGGTTGAGATATCCGGCGGGGGTGAACATCTGCGCCACTCCGCTGGTGGCGAACAGCGCCCACATTTCCTTGGGATAGCCGCTGAGCAATTGCATGTAGCTTTCCTTCTGCTCGGCGATGGTATCGTAAAAAGCCGTCAGGAACCCCGCCAGCAGGGCGAGCGACAGCCCCCAACCGACAATCTGTCCGCGGAAACGGGAAAGCGAATTGGTCAGGATCGCGATCATGGTTGCCTCCGAAAGGAACGGGCGGCGCGCACCCTACACATCGGGCGTCCGGTCGTCTGCATAATAGGAAAGAAAGATCTCTTCCAGGCTGGGCCGTTCGGTTTCGAAAAACCGCACCGGGTGCCCGGCCAGGGTCTTGATCAGCCGGTCCATCTCGCCCTCGACCTGCACGGTCAGGTGTTGCCCGCCTTCCTGCCCCAGGATTTTTACGCCGGGCAACCCGGCCACATCGGCCGCATCCACCGGCTCCTTGAAGGATATGTGCGCGCGGTATACCGAACGGCCCATCAGCGTCGCCTTATCGGCGACTTCCGCCAGGACTCCTTTGCGGATGATCCCCACCCGGTCGGCGATTTCCTGCACCTCGCTGAGGATGTGCGAGGAGAAAAAGACGGTCGCTCCGTCCGCGCGGGCCCCGCGGACCAATCGCAACACTTCCCGCTGCACGAGCGGATCCAGGCCGAAGGTCGGTTCGTCGAGCAGGAGCAGTTGCGGTTTGTGCATCAGGGCTTGTACAAGGCCGACCTTCTGCTTATTGCCCTTGGAGAGGTTGCGGATCGCCAGCCGCCGGTCCAGGTCGATACCGTCGCAGATCCGGCGGACATACTCCCAATCCGTCCGGCCCCGGCGCAACCGGTCCAAAAACCGCAGGGCGCCGTCCACGGTCATGTTCTCGTCGAAGTGCAACTCCCCCGGCAGATAGCCGGCGCGGGCGCGTATCGCCACCGAATCCTTTTTCGGATCCAGTCCCAGCACGCGGATCTCCCCGCCGTTGGGGCGGATGAGATCCAACAGGCAGCGGATGGTGGTGGTTTTCCCCGCACCGTTGGGACCCAGGAACCCGAAAATTTCCCCTGTCTTCACCTCCAGATCCAGGCTGCGCAAGGCCCGGATTCTGCCATAATTTTTTTGTAATCCGACGGTTCGAATGGCGATCTGATCATCCATAGAACACCTCTTGAGGGAATGCATTTTCCAGCGAATTGAAAAAATGGATCTCATGCGGCGTTTCGGGGATCCGATCGGCCGGATCCGGCGGCAGCCATCCGGCAACCCGGATCGACCTGCGTACGACGGCTCCGCTGACCGTTTCCGCCGCGCGCGGCGTCTTTCATTTCACCCTAAGCCCGGGCGGGCCGGTCCCCTGCGGAAAATTCCTTCTTGCGGATGGCGTAGATCACATCGTCCACCGTCTCTCCGCGGATGATCCTGCCGCCGCGGATGTGCGCCTCCCGGCGCATTCCCAGCCGCCGCATCAACCGAAGGGAAGACGAATTCCTCGGATCGATGCTGGCAAAGATCCGCTCTATGCCCAGCGAAAGGAACAGAAAGCGGAACACCTCTTCCAGCGTCTCGGCGGCGAATCCCTGTTTCTGAGCAGCCGGCGACAACGTAATCCCGATTTCCACACTCCCGGCTTCCCTCTCCGGAAAACGCAGACCGACATCCCCGATCATCTCGCCGCGTTCCCGCGACGTAATCGCGAGGCAAAGCCAGGTGCCGGGCGTGCCGGGATCGGCATCCGCCAAGCCTTCGATGAAGGTGCGGACTTCCGCCTCCCCGGCCGGCTTCCAGATCTGATACCGCCAGACATCCGGCCGGGAACGGTAGCAAAACATCGCCCCGGCATCCGAAGGCTGCAACGGCCGGAGCGCCAAACGCGGAGTCAATAGGCTGAGTGTCATTCCGCCGCCGTCTTTTTTCTTAATCCTCGCGGAAACAAAGGTAGGCCGTGCCGAATCCTCCTTGAGAATCCGACCGGTCGATCCGGAATCCCGCCCGTTCCGGCAATCCCTCCACGATCCCATCATAGATGCTGAATTCGTCACGGACGTGCGTCTCCACCTCGGCGGCGCACTCCGGGCCCACGTCGTCCTTCATCCCCCGCACCCAGTCGCCGATCCGCTCGCCAATTTCCTCTTCCGCTCCCGGGAAGACGACGGCGAAGAGGTCGAACCTCCCGCCGGGCTTAAGCATGCCGCGGATCCGGCGCAGCCCGATTCCCTTCCGGAAATCCGGCAAATGGTGCAGCACGGCGACGGAAACCGCCACATCGACCGGTTCGTCGGCGTGCTCGTAGGTGAGAAAACCGCCGCGGCGGAACGCGATGTCATCCACTTTCCGTTGGGCGGCTTTCCGCCAGCAACGGGCAAGCATCTCCTCGGAGAGGTCGACGGCGATAATCCTTCGGCAACAGGAAGCGGCGTGCAGCGCGAAAGCCCCGTGCCGGTCCCCATGTCCAGCACGGCGTGGTCGGACTGCAATCCCGGCAGCCGGACGACGGCTTCGGCGTCTTTGCGGTAATCGCGCAATTACCCGTGCCGCCGGTCGTATTCGGCGACCTGCGCCGGATCGCTGTAATCGACTCCCGGATGCCGCTTTTCATCACGCCACCAAGCCGGACGGTCCATTCGGCTGCTCCTGCCCCCGCAGCGCGGACGGGATGGGAAGGAATCGTAAGGGGATGTATCCGTCGGATGCAATGGGGAGCCGCCGACGTTACTGCTGATCGTCCATCTTCCGCAGGAAGCGGATGGACTGCACGATGGCCAGGAAAACCGTCACCAAAAGAACAGCCAGACAGGCGAAGGCATATACCGCGAGGTGTATTCCGGGGACGAGCGAAAGCCCGATCGCGCCGAGCAGCGAGCAGATGCCTGCAAACGAGAGCCACTTTCCGGTGTGGGCGTTCACCAAATACCATTTTTCCGGGTCTTTTTGAGTCCATTGGATCCGGAAACCGTAGACGGGATTCGGCGGCACCCGGCGCAGGATCAGGGGAAAAGACATCAGGATCAGCAACAATCCACCGATTGTGTATATCGCCTTGACCAAATCCATCGTCCCGATCCTCCTCTCCTGCCGCGCCTCGCCCTGCCCGCCGGGGGATCCTATGGATCCCACCACGGCCGAAGGTCCGCCGCCCGCCCGCCCGGAGTAGCCTTCGCACCGGGTATTGTAGCAAAAATCGTCCTATACCGCCTATAGTCAGAATCGGCAAGTCGCGTTAAACTAGTATCCGGCACATCCCACCCCGGAAAAGGACCCTGCGTATGGGCGGTTTCTTCGGCATCGCATCCCACCAGCAATGCGCTAACGATCTGTTTTTCGGCACCGATTACCATTCACATTTGGGCACCAGCCGCGGCGGCATGGTCGTGCTGGGGGAAAACGGGTTCGAGCGGGCCATCCACAACATCGAAAACACACAATTCCGCTCCAAGTTCGAAGAAGATCTGAAGCACATGGAAGGCACGCTGGGCATCGGATGCATCAGCGACACCGAAGCCCAGCCGCTCATCATCCGCTCGCACCTCGGCCATTACACCCTCACCACCGTCGGACGCATCAACAACATCGAAGCGATCGCCCAACAGGCTTTCGCCGGCCACACCGCGCACTTCCTGGAAATGAGCGGCAGCGAAATCAACCCGACCGAAATGGTGGCATCGCTGATCGACCAGGGCGCATCCTTCGCCGACGGCATCCGCCGGGCGCAAGCGGCCATCGACGGCTCGTGCTCGCTGTTGCTCCTGACCGCCGAGGGGATCTACGCCGCCCGCGACCGGTTCGGGCGGACCCCGGTGATCATCGGCGAAAAGGACGGGGCGTATTGCGCCACCATGGAAAGCTGCGCCCTGCCCAATCTGGAATTCCGTTTTCATTATGAATTGGGACCGGGCGAGATCGTCCGGATCAGCGCGGACGGCATGGAAAAGGTTTCCCCGCCGGGAGACACGCTGCGGATATGCGCGTTTCTATGGGTGTATTACGGTTATCCGGCGTCCACCTACGAGGGCGTGAACGTCGAGGTGATGCGCAACCGCAGCGGAGCCGCGCTGGCCCGCGGCGACGACATCGCGGCGGACTTGGTGGCGGGGGTCCCTGATTCGGGGATCGGCCATGCCATCGGATACGCCAACCAGGCCCGCCTTCCCTACAGCCGCCCCTTCGTGAAATACACCCCCACCTGGCCGCGCAGCTTCATGCCGCAGGACCAGCGCGTGCGCAACCTGGTGGCGCGGATGAAACTTATTCCGGTGTTTGAACTGATCCAGGGCAAACGTCTGCTGTTGTGCGAGGATTCGATCGTCCGTGGAACCCAACTGCGCGAGACCATCAACCGGCTGTACGAATACGGCGCGAAAGAGGTCCACATGCGTCCGGCCTGCCCGCCGCTCGTCTACGGCTGCCGGTTCCTGAACTTCTCGCGCTCCCGCTCCGATTTCGACTTGGCCGGACGCCGGGCCATCCGCGAACTGGAAGGGCCGGGCGAAACGGACCTGGCGCCGTACGCCGTCACGGATTCCCCCAAGTATCGGGCGATGGTGGACCGCATCCGGAACCGCCTGAAAATGACCACGTTGAAATACCAGACGTTGACGGACATGGTTGCCGCCATCGGCCTGCCGAAGGAGAAAGTCTGCACGTACTGCTGGGACGGCGTCGGATAAGCGGTAACCGGCCGGCCTACGGCGGCCGCAGCGTGACAAACGCCGGTTCGCAATCCGGATAGTAAAACCGGAACGTTTCCTCCCGGGCCAACGGAAACACCAGTCCGCCCGCTTCCACTGTTCCGCTTTCCATGACGGAGTCGCGGGAAAAAATCCCCGTCGCGTACCGTATCTCCAGCCGGCTCTCCCCATCCAACACATACGACTCCGCCAGATTTTCATTCGGCGACCACTCGGCCGGCCCCTCCGTGACGTTCTCCACCTCCAGGGTAAGCAGCATGGCGTTGCTCAGATGGCTGATCCGGATCACCGTGATCCGGAACGTGTTGCTATGCAGCATGCTTTCGTCCTCGCGGTGACTCACGAAGGAAGTCGTCGTCGGGCTGGGCGCCTTCGTCATGGAATCCGGAGTGGGCGTGAATTCCGCCGGCGCGGTCGAGGTTCCCAAGGTGCATCCAAACACCCAAATACCCAAGCCCAACAGAAAAACAGCCGCCGATTTCCGTTTCCTGTATACAGATAGAAATGCTTCCATACCCTTCCTCCCTCCCGATATCGCCCTTCCCGTCCGCTCCATACGCTTTCCCGGTTGCGGTCCGGCTGCCGCCGGCGGGTATCAACGCAACGGGAGATCGTCACCCGTTTCCGGGGAACGTTCTCCCGTAGTATACGAATCCTCGGAATCCCTGCGGATCAGCGCTTCTTGCGCTTCTTGCTCTTTTCCGCCTTGCTTTTCCTCTTAATATCCGCTCCGTGCGCCCGCTTGTAGGTTTGGATGTCCTTAAAGCGGCCTTTCTTATCCCGCACGGCGTAAAGTTTGGTGCCCTTGGAGCTACGGTGGGTCGTCCGCCTTGCGCGGGGCGCGGCGCGCCGTGTGCTTTTTGTGGTTGAGCGGGTGCGTTTGACGGATCG
>JBJYXS010000383.1:12859-30836 GCA_046260075.1 Anaerolineales bacterium
TTGACGGTTCGCTTGGCCATAGGGCCTCCCTTCGCCGCGGAAGCCGGTTCCATCATTGCGGCTTCGCGGATGCAACATCCGACTCCGTCTGTGATCGCCTTTCAATCCATGGATAAATTATATAGGATTTCCGCTTCGGGGGTGGCGCCCCAGCCATCAGGGATCCGCCGTCACCAATACGACCGCGAAGCCGTCGTAGCCCTTCACGCCGACGGTCTGGACCGCTACGGCGCTGACGCGCGGCTCGGCGGCGGCCTGTTCGAGGAAACGCCGCGTGCCTTGAACGGCGGGATCGGTGCTGTCGGCGGCGTCCGCCGCCACCCTCCGCACGACGTTGTCGACCAGGATGACGCTGCCGCGCCGGGTGAGCTTAAGCGCCCATTGGAAATACTCCGGATTCGCCATTTTATCGGCGTCGAGGAAGACCAGGTCGAAGGGTCCGCTCCCCTCGGCGGCGATCTGCGGCAGGATGTCGAGCGCCCGGCCAAGGCGCACCTCGACGCGCCCGGCCAGGCCGGCGCGTTCGATGTTGGCGCGCGCGACGGCGGCGTGTTTCGGATCGACCTCGAGCGTGATCAGGCGGCCTTCGGCGGGCAATGCGCGCGCCAGCCATATGGAGCTGTACCCGCCCAACGTTCCGATTTCCAGGATGGAGCGGGCCTGCGCCATTCTGGCCAGTATCCACAGCAGCTTGCCCTGGTTGGGCGAGACGTGGATGGCGGGCAGGCCGGCTTCGGAGCTGGCCTTCAAAGCCGCGTCGAGCGCTTCATCCGGAGGGACGAACAATCCCTGCAAATACCGGTCCATGTCGGCCCATACTTCGGAATTCGTCATGTCTCCGCTCCTATCGGCAACGGATTCCGCTCCGGCAAAGGACGATGCGCCGGATTCCGCCGGGAGCGCCGAAGCCCGTCAACGGATCGATCATTACGCCAGGGGTTCGGCCATCGTGCGCATTTGGACTTCGATGATTCGAGCGTGCGGCGGCTGCGTGCAGGCCAGCAACACCACCTCGGCCACATCCCCGGCTTCCAGCATTCCGGATTCCGCCACGCCCTCCGCCGTCCGTCCCTTGCCGATGGCAAACTCCGTCTTCACCCCGCCGGGACAGATCACGCCGACCTTGATCCCATCCGGTCGCAGCTCCTTGTCGAGCCCCTGGGCGAAGCCCACCTGCGCGAATTTGGTCGCGCAATACACCGCCTCGCCGGCGAACCCGTACACCCCGGCCATCGAAGAGATCATCAGGATCGTCCCGGATTTCTGCGACCGCATCACCGGAACCGCATGGCGCGTAAACAGGAACGTCGAACGCATGTTGCTGTCCATCATCTCGTCGTACTCGTCGGCCGATGTATCCACCAGGTTCTTGTAGTTCCCCACGCCGACATTGTTGATCAGAATGTCCAAACGCCCGTAGGCTTTGACGGCCGCATCCACCGCCTGCCGGGCGGTCTGCTCCTCGCGGGCGTCGCCGGCCACCACCTGCCCTTTTCCCCCCATTTTGCCGATCTCGTCCAATAGAGTCTTGAGCCGCTCCTCGCGCCGGGCGGTCAGGACGAAATCCGCTCCTTCCGCCGCCAGCGCCCGGACACAGGCCGCTCCGATCCCGGAACTGGCGCCGGTAATGAGCGCCGTCTTTCCCTGCAATCGCTTCGTCATGCGTCCTCCTTTGTACAGAAAGCTGACCGGCGGGTCATCCCGCCGGCAGCGGATAACACGACCCTTGGCTCGACCGCGGCACGGCAGTGCTAGGATCCGCGGTGGCGTTCGTGATAGCGGCGGGCTTTCACCCGGTTGCCGCAGACCGTCATGCTGCACCAGCGCCGGCTGGCATTCCGGCTTCTATCCATGAACATCCACCGGCATTCGGCGCACTGTTTCACCCGATGCAACCGATCCGAAGTCAGCAGCTCAGCCATGGCGCGCATCACCGGCCACAGGATCCAGGCCAGCGCCGCGCCGGATGTATGCCATGTCCAGGTATATTTCCCCGAGGATTGGGCAATGCGAAGATGCGACATTGCCGCGGCGACTTCCCGATTCAGGAATTCCACGTCCCGGCCGGGGGGCGGCCGCCGGTCCGCACAGGCCGAAAAGACGGCATATCCGGCGTTCCGCAATCGGACAGCCTTCTTCCACGCTGCGCGGGCTTCCCCCGGCCGCTTCCCAGCCAACGCCTTTTGCGACCGGGCATCCTCCGCCGAGAGCGTTCCGATATGGCGCAGCCATTCGACCACGCCGGCGTAATCGGCGAATACATCCAGCGCCGGCCCTCCGGGATTCCAGATTTTCGACATCAGAAAGTCGACGACCGGCTCATGGCTCAATTTCCATCGGTAGATCGGCGATTTTTCCATTTCCCGCCCGTATAACCGGTTTGCCCACTTGACAGGTTATCATTCCATATTATCATATAACCTGCTATATCTTTTAGACGGTTAATGATCCGAAGGAGAATATGCGCACGGCCCGGCGTTCTCTCCGGACGGGGCGTTCTTCTTCTTCGTCCGTCACGACGGCATTCATGGGGATGTGTACCGGGTCGATGCGGACGTTTTTGATCAATACCTGCCGGCGGAGTGAGCGGTAACTGGCGTACCTTCCATCCGCGCCGGGTGTCAGCGGTCGTTCTGCATGGCGGCGTCCTTGCGCAGATACCATTTCCGATCCTTGAGCAACAACGCCAGCGGAACGACGACCAGCCCCATATACGCGAGATCGATCCAGCCGACGTCATCGGTGATAGTCAGGACAGCCAAGACGGCGAGAATCGCGGTGACCAGGTAATAGGCGATCCGGACACGCCGGGCCAAAGCCGCCGCCAAACCGATCAATATGCACCCGCATCCGAGTGCCAGACCGGCCATGATCCAGCGGACCGCCGGTTCCGAAGGCAGCCCCGCATGCGCGCCGGCGGCTGTTATTGCGGAGAAGCCGATCCAAATCATTGCATTCACCAGCAGGAACACCAAGACGGCAACAACCGTAAGGGGATACTTGGACATATTGCGTCTCCTCCGTTTTCGTTCTCAGAATACCGCCGACTCCGGTAACACCATCCCAAGAATCCGGCCTACCGATTTCTTCGCCGCTGGCAAACCGGACAGAAATATGTGGAACGCTGCCCGACGATGATGCGGCGGATCATCGCGCCGCACCGAACGCAGGGTTCCCCCTCCCGTCCGTAGACCCGGAAGCTGTTCTGAAACTCCCCGCCGCGGTAGGCCCAATCGATGCTGGCACCGTTGCGGGCTATCCCGGTCCGCAGGGCGGATCGGATTCCGCGCCGAAGGCGGGCGATCTCCTCATCGCGCAGCGTGTTGCTGCGGCGGAGCGGATGCAGCCGCGCCCGGAAAAGCGATTCGTCGGCGTAAATGTTGCCGATCCCGGCGAGGAACGTCTGGTCCAGGAGCAACGGCTTGAGCTGGCGGCGTTTGGCTTCCAGCATCTTCCGCAAACGGCCGAGGGTGAAATCCGCCGCCAGCGGCTCCGGCCCGAGCGATCCCAGCACTTCGGACGGATCGTCCACCACCCACAACCTTCCGAACCGGCGCGGGTCGTGGAAGCGTAGATCCCATCCTCCCTCCAGGCGCCAGATGACGTGGTCATGTTTTCGCGGTTTGGAGCCGGCCGGGAACAGCTGCAAATCGCCGCTCATCCGCAAGTGGATCAGCAGGTACCCCCGGCTGAGGCGGCAGACGATGAACTTCCCGCGGCGTGAGACGGTCCGGAACGTGCTGCCGACCATCCGCCGGCGGGCGGCTTCCGGTCCGGGGCAGGCGAAGGGCTTGGGGTGGCGAATGCGGACAGCGAGGATCATTCGTCCGGGAAGCGGCGGTTCGGCGCCGCAACCGCGGCTCAACCTCCGGGCGATGGTTTCCACTTCGGGCAATTCGGGCATATGCACCTTCCTCATCCCCATCCCCCGTCCTCCTTCTCCTCCCTTGTAGATGCCACAGGAGAGGAGAAAGCCCGTCCTCGAAAGATGCGAGGGAAGGCGGCCGGCGATGGAGGTGAGGCGGATAGTATAATTCCCTTCGTGCCGCCAACCACCGACGACCGCGCACTCCAATATCTGATCATCGGGCACATCACCCAAGACATTGTCCCCGGGGGCAGGCGGATGGGCGGCACGGCTGCGTATGCCGGCCTGACGGCGCTTTCGTATAAAGCGGACGCCTCGATGGTCACATCCTGTTCGCTCGAGCGCAATCTGGCGCCATTGGACGGGATACTCATCCAAAAGGTCATTTCGGGGAAAGACACCGCCTTCGAAAACCGTTATGCGGGGACCGTGCGGGAACAATGGGTGCGATCCACCGCCGAGCCCCTGGGACCGGTGCACATTCCGCCAAACTGGTTGTCACCCGATATCGTCCACCTGGGACCGGTGGTGGGGGAAGTCAAGCCGGAGATGTCGGATTTGTTCCCGCAGGCGATGCGGTGCGCCACGCTGCAGGGCTGGATGCGCGCATGGGGGCCCGACGGGAAAGTCCGGCAGTCGATCCGCCCCGAAACCGAGCAGGCGGCGCGCGGCGCGGATGCGACCGTCTTCAGCATGGACGACGTCGGCGGCTCGGAACAGGAAGCCAAGCGGCTCGCATCGCTCAGCCCGGCCGCCGCGGTGACCGACGGAGACCGCGGATGCCGCGTATACTGGAACGGCGGGATGCGCGCTTTTCCGGCGCCCGCCGCGAAACCCGTCGATCCGACGGGCGCAGGCGACATCTTCGCGGCCGTGTTCTTCCTGCGGCTTAAGGAGACGGGGGACGCGTGGGAAGCGGGCCGGATGGCCGTCGCCCTGGCTTCGCTCTCGGTAACGCGTCCGGGGTTGGCCGGCGTGCCGACCTGTGCGGAAATCCTCGAAGTGAAACGGGCGGGACACTCATCGTGACCAAGATCTACGCCTTCGTCAATCAAAAAGGGGGGGTGGGAAAAACCACCACAACGATCAGCCTGGCCGCGTGCTTCGCGCGGATGGGCCAGCGCGTGCTGATGATCGACCTCGATCCGCAAGCCAACGCCACCTCCTGCCTGGGGGTGGATAAACGGACCGTGCGCAACGGAACCTACGAATTGCTGATCGGATCCTGCACCCCGCTTTCCGCCATATTGCGAAACGAGCAGCTGGGACTCAGCCTGATCCCTTCCTCGCCCAACCTGACCGGCGCGGAGGTGGAACTGATCGGCGAAGAAGGCCGCGAATTCCGGCTCCGCGACGCCTTGCAGGAAATCCGCGATTCGTACGATTACCTGCTGGTGGATTCCCCGCCCTCGCTGGGAATCCTCACCTTGAACGCGCTGGTAGCCGCGGACAACGGGGCGATCATCCCGGTGCAATGCGAATACCTGGCGCTGGAAGGACTCAGCCAGCTGATCCAGACGATCGGCCGAGTCCGGGCATCCTTCAACCCCAAGCTGGAAATCCGCGGCGTGGTGATGACGATGTACGACGGCCGCACCAACCTCGGGGCGCAGGTCATCGACGAAGTGCGCAGCCATTTTCCGGGAAAGGTGTTCGCCAGCGTGATCCCGCGCTCCATCCGCCTGGCGGAAGCGCCGTCACACGGCATTCCGATATCCGTATACGCCCCCTCCTCGGCGGCCGCGGTGGCCTACCAGAAATTGGCGGAGGACATTCTGACAACCGACGGGGCCCGCCTTCACCTCAAGGGATGAACCGATGAGCGCAAAAAAGCACGGCCTCGGGCGCGGATTGGACGCCCTCCTCCCGGCGGAAACCGCTTCCGGCGACGCGATGCTGGTGCCGGTGGAAAGGATCCGGCGCAATCCGCGCCAGCCACGGTTGACGATCGTGGCCGACGAGCTGGAGGAATTGGCCGCCTCGATCCGCGAACACGGCGTATTGCAGCCGCTGATCGTCAGCCGCGGACCCGAGGCGGAGGAGTACACGCTGATCGCCGGCGAGCGGCGCCTGGAGGCGGCCAAGCTGGCCGGCCTCGAACGCGTACCGGTCCTCCTGCGCGACGCGTCGGACCAGCAGCGCCTGGAACTCGCGCTGA
The DNA here is from genome assembly GCA_046260075.1 of Anaerolineales bacterium. Lineage (GTDB taxonomy): Bacteria > Chloroflexota > Anaerolineae > Anaerolineales > RBG-16-64-43 > JAFGKK01. The sequence continues at coordinate 18,886 of JBJYXS010000383.1, forward strand.
TCGAAAACCTCCAACGCGAGGATCTCTCACCGCTGGAAACGGCTGAAGCCTACCATCATCTGCACGAGGATTTCGGGCTCTCGCATGAGGATGTGGCCCGCCGCGTGGGCAAAAGCCGTGTGGCGGTGACCAACACGCTCCGCCTGCTGAAACTCCCCGAGCGCGCCCGCCAGGCGCTGGCGGAGGGCCGCATCTCCGAAGGACATGCGCGCGCCGTCCTCTCGCTGCCGACCGTCCAAGCCCAATTGGCGGCCGTCGATTCGATCGTCAAACGCGATCTTAACGTCCGCCAAGCCGAGGAACTCGTCCGCCGGATGATGGGAAAAAGCAAACGGAAAACCTCCCCCAACCGCCTCCCCCCCGACCTGCGGGTTTTGGAAAAACAACTCAAGGAAACCCTCGGCACGCGCGTGACCATAAAACGCGGCAGGCGCGGCGGCCAGGTGCTGCTGTATTATTATTCCGACGAGGAATTGGACGCGATCATCAACCGGCTGCTGAAAGGCAAGTAGCGATCTGCATCCCCCACCGGGAGGACGGAGGAGGTGGAGATGCATGGCAACCGCTTGGTCATCCAACACCCCCTTCCCTTCCCCGCGCAGATCACGCGAGGACAGGCTCCCCGTTAGGAAAGGCGCCTAACGGTGGAGGAGCAAGTAAAATAGCAGCCGTGAAGAATTCCACACGAGCCGTGCGGGCCGCGGTTTTCCCCCTCATCCTTCCTCTTCTCCTTTCCGCCGGCTGTTCCGGATTCCGCGCCGCCGTTTCACCCCCCTTCTCCTCTCCATCGGCAAGCGCCGCACCGTCCTCGACGCCCGCCGATCCGACCGTCACCATGCCCCGCCCCTCACCGACCGCCGATCCTTCGATCACGCCGACTCCAACCCGGCCGTGCGGCGAAACGCAGGGCGTGATGGAGATGAACACCGTGCCGACCGACCTCCAACCCTGGGCGGTGGATTTGCGGGTGTTTCTTCCCCCCTGCTACGATTCCGAACGCGAGCCGGGTTATCCGCTGTTGATCATCCTCCACGGGCAAATCTACACCTTCGACCAATGGGACCGCGACGGACTGGACGAGGCGGCTTACCGGCTGACGGCCGCCGGCGCCGTCGAACCGATGATCCTGGCAATGCCGAACGAATCCCGCACGGAACGCCCCCCGAACGAAGCGAATTTTAACGAGGTCGTCGCCGGTGCGGTCCTACCCTGGATCGAAGCACGCTACAACATCTGCGCCGACCGGTTTTGCCGCGCGGTCGGAGGCATTTCGCGCGGGGCCGGCTGGGCCATGCGAATCGGATTCCTTCGGCCCGAGTTGTTCGGATCGGTCGGCGCCCATTCCTATCCGCCATACAGCCGCGATTTGTTTGCGCTGAGCGACTGGGTGGAGGCGGTGCCCATAGAGGATCTTCCGCGTTTCTACCTCGACATGGGCGACCGGGATAGGCCGGATTTCGTCGCCGCCAACAGGGATTTCCGGACCGAGATGACCCGGTTGGGAATTCCCTTTGAATGGCACTGGAACACCGGCGGGCACGACGACGCCTATTGGTCGGCCCATGTGGAGGAGTATCTGCTCTGGTACGCCCAGGCCTGGGCCGGGCTTACCCGATAACGGATCGCCCGCGAAAAGAAAAGGCCCTCCCATGGGAGGGCCTGCCGCGGTTCGTCAGATTGCCGTCCGGTTTGCGGACGAAGCGCGGTGTTATTTTCCCGCACTCCGCGCCAGCCACTCGCGGATCGCGTTGGCCAGCATCTCCAGCCGGGCCCTATCGCCCTCCCGGAAGGTGCGGACGGAATCCATCAGTTCATCCAACTGCTCCTCCAGCCGTCCGATCTTATCGGCGGCCTTCGTGAACTTCCGATCCCGGTCCCGCCATTCATCCTCCCAGGTGAGGTTTTGGGCCGTCCACCGCTTCTGGTCGTCGGCCAGGAAGGTGTTCCAATCCTGCCGCAATCGGTCTTCCTGGATGCGCTGGATCTCCGCCAGCTCTTTCATTTTTATTTCGAAGCGTTCGGTGATATCGCGGTATTCCTCGACGGCCTGGCGCATGGTCCGCTCCAGCTCGTGGTAGGCGTCGATCTGGGCGAGGAATTCATCCATCCGCTTGATGGAATCCCCGCCTTGTTGCTCCCATTCCTTCCACAGCCGTTCGCGCTCCGCCGCCTTCGCCGTCTGTTGCTCCTGCCAGATAGCCATGGCGTTGCGCCGTTCCAGTTCCAGACCCGTCAAATCGGTCAGGCGGCCGTCCATTCTTCGGGTGGCGGATTCCAGCGCCTCCAGCCGGGCGTCGTTCTCGCCGCTCTTTTCCCGGATCGCTTGTTGTTCGCCCTGGATATCGGCCATCCGGCGGATATCCTGCCGCCGCCCCTCCTCGGTGGACGCGATGATGCGCGCCCGCTCCTCATCGCGTTTTTGGATCGCTTCCAGGGTTTTCCGCATCTCCTGGAACAGAACGGTCTGCCGGCCCATCTCGGATTTTCGGGATTCCATGGATTCGCGCAAGTCGATCAGGCCGTCGATTTGCTTGCGGAAATCGCTGATGGTCTTTTCGATCCGGCTCTTTTCGATAACTCGGGTTTTCCCGACTTCCTCTTCCAATTCCAGCCGCCGTTTGTCCATCGCGTCCAATGCGCGGGCGATATCTTCGCGGTGTTGCATCAAGAGTTCGTCGAGTGCCTGGGGCTTGATGCGCGCATCCAGCTTCGCCATCCGTGCGCCCAGCTCCTTGAGCTGCTTGGTTTGCTCCTTTTCGGCGGCGGTCATCGTCTTCAGGCGCTCTTCCAGCTTGGCCAGCAGCGCCTTGTCCTTCCGGCGCTCGCCATCCAGCCAATCCACGCGATGCTTCAGATCTTCTCCGGCCATTGATATCTCCCGCCGGGATTATAACCCGGCGCTGGAACGGTCCCGGGCCGCCCGGCGTCAGCCTGAGGCGGCGGTCAGCCGTTTCAAGACGGCTTCCAATACGTCTACCGACCGTTCATACTCCGCGAGGGATATCCTCTCCTCCGGCGTGTGGTCGAGCGCGGAATCGCCGGGGCCATACACCGCCATCGGGCATTGCCATTGCGGTCCGGCGACGTTAAGATCGCAGGTTCCCAACTTGATGCTGAAAGCCGGAACGCCTTCTTGGGAGCGGATGGCTGATAGAAAGGCGGCGACGACGGGTGTGTTTTTTTCCGCGCGGTATGCGGGCAGGGAATGGCCGAAGACATCCGCCGAGCCGGCCTTCCCGGCGGCTTCCCGCAGCAATTGCCCCGCCGCATCCGGCGGTATGGACCGGGGCAACCGGAGGTGGCCGATCAGTTCCGCCGTGTCGGTGAAACCGTCGCCGCCGGACGACATACCCTCCAGCACCGGCGTTATACGGTCGAAATTCCGCTCAATGCCGCGGTTGCTCCGCTCGCTGATCGCCGCCAAGGTATTCCAGAATCCCACGGCGGCTTCGCAGGCGCTCTCCTGGCCGGCTGCGGTGTGGCCGACGGTTTTGTGCGCAGTGAAGCGAAAGCGGGTGATCCCGCGGTACCCCAGCGCAATCCGGTCCCATCCGCTCGGTTCCCCGATGACGGCATAGCGGGGTTGGTAATTCGGCACCGCATGGCGCGCTCCGGCCGAATCATCCTCCTCATCGACCGCCCCGATCACAACGATCTGCCATCCGGGGACGGCGCCGATACGGGCGGACGCATCGACGAAAGCGGCCAGCGGGCCCTTGGCGTCCACGGATCCGCGTCCGTGGAGAATCCCATCTTCCACCCGGATGTCGATCCGTCCGGGCACCGTGTCGATATGCCCCATCAACACGATCTGCTCGGGCCCTTCCCCGATCGTTCCGACCGCGTTCCCGGCCTCATCCGCACAAGCCGAGGTGAAACCCAGCGTGCGCATGCGTTCCACCAGCCAGGCGACGGCCTTGCCTTCTTCGCCGGTCGGGCTGTAATGTTCCACCAAGCCGAGGAGAGTTTTCGAGGGTTGGATCATCTTCCCGTTCATCCTCCGATGCGTGGGGGGAAAACGGGTTCCCCGCACGCGCTTTTCACGGTCCGTTTAATCATATCCGATCGATCCCTCCGGAACCCCCTCACCCGCAAGGGGATCGGGTCATGCATCCGCCGCCGCGACGGAGTAGAGTCGCGAATCCGCCTTCGTATCCCGGCTCACGCGCCTTCCTCCGCGAGAACCATTGTAAAGAAATCCCGCAGATCGAGGAATTCCTTCATGGTCATGGTGTGGCCGACGCCCGGATACAAATGGAATTCGGCGCGGGCTCCGATGGAGGCATAAATGGCGTCCGCGTCGTCCCAGCGCTCCACCGGCGTGGCGCCGAACAACGGGATCATCAGCGCGCGGTCCTCATCGTCGTAGCTGTCGGGAAACGTGACGGAGTCATTCTCATCCCGGTCTCCGAGGAAGAAGAACAGCGGTACTTGACGGAAGGAGTCGAGGTCGAACGACTCGCCGGTCAAGGCTTCGAGATCAGCCACGCCGACCGGATACCGCAAGGAGCGGCCTTGCCATTCCCGCACCGGCGCGATCGGCCAGCCGCCGGGGGAGCCGATTGCCGCTCCCAGCACGCGGTCCGGATGCAGAACGGCGAACCGGTTGACGAACATTGCGCTCGCGGAAAAACCCATCATCAGAATTTTGCGGTCCACCGTCCATCCTCTCCGCGAAAGCCGGTCCGCCGCGTCGTCGATCATCGCCTCCAACTGCAGGTCGATCCGCCGCAAATCGGGGCTGTCGGCGAGAAGGGTATCGCGGTCCAGCGCGTGGGTATAGCACTCCCAACCGGTCGACGGACGCGGAAAGGTCGGAACCAGGATCGCGACGTCCAGATCCCCGAAAATGATCGGGTATGGAATCGCCGTGGCAAGCGCCATCCGTTCGTGAAACGCCTGATCGTCGCTGACGAAACCGGAATTGTTCGGCACGACCAGCAAGCGGATCGGCGTTCCGAAGATGCGATTGTCCTCCAGCCAATCAGGCGTATAGAGAAAATACGGCCAACGAAAGGAGGCCTCCGCCGCGGGTTCCACCTTGGACAGATGCGAAAAGACCGCGCCCGCACCCCACGCCCCGGATACGAGGAGTGCCGCGAAAAGCAGAAGGATGCTTCTGGCGCATCCTTTCCCCTTCCTGGCTGGAAACGGCACAAGGCCTCCTTTTCGACAGCTGTTCGAACCGGCGGAGTGTTCCCCGGATAACAACGTCAACGGATAATATGCAATAGGCGGTTTTCGACGTGCGGGACGGTCACTGCTTTCCGCCCACCTTCAGGTATGCCACAAGCCCGCCGGCATCGAGCAGCGCGCGGATGTTCGGCGGAAACGGCGGGAACGGGTAGGCACCGGAGGGCAGGAACACCCGGCCGTGTTCCAGGTCCACCTTCACCGGATCGCCCTTGCGCGCGGCCGTCGCCGCTTCCGGGCAGACGATCGCCGGCAGGCCGCGGTTGATGGCGTTGCGGTAGAAAATCCGGGCGAACGATTCCGCCACCACCGCCCGCACCCCCCGCTCCTTCAGGCAAGTGACCGCCTGCTCGCGGGAGGAACCGCAGCCCATGTTCCGCCCGGCGAAGATCACATCGCCGGGCTTGGAGGCTTGGACGAACTCCGGGTCGAGATCCTCCAGCGCGTGAGCTGCGATTTCCTCCGCCTTCTGCAGGGTATAGGTGTATTTTCCAGGGAAGATCTGGTCGGTGTTGACGTTGTCGCCGTACACCCAGGCGGATCCGTCTGCATCGTAGGCGGCGGGTTTCCCGCGCGTTCCCTTTTGCGTTCCGGAGGCGTCCGTCCGTCCGGCGCGCAGATCCCTCCCGCGGAGAAGATGCAGGAATTCGGAAGAGACCGGTCGCGAATCGGCGCCGAATTCCTCCGGTGAAGGAATTCGTCCCAAGACCGCCCCGAAGGCGACCAGCTCCGGCGAACCCAGGTAGATTTCGGCGTCCGGCTGGCCCATCCGTCCCTTGAAATTCCGGTTGGCGGTGGAAAACACCGTCTCTCCGGCGGCGGGAATGCCGAGGTGGTTGCCCATGCACGGGCCGCACCCCGGTACGCCGATGATCGCGCCCGCATCCAACAGGGTCCCGGCGATTCCTTCCCGCACCGCCGCCCGGTACACTTCGACCGAAGCCGGCGTGACGATCAGCCGGGTGGCGCGGGCGACGCGTTTTCCGGCGACGACGGCCGCCGCCGCGCGCAGATCCTCCAGGCGTCCATTGGTGCAGGTGCCGATGAAGGCCATATCGATGCGGCGTCCGGCGGCTTCGGCCAACGCCGTCCGGCGGTCGACGCCGTGCGGGGCGGCGATAGTCGGTTCCACCGCCGAGAGGTCGAGGGCATATTCCGCAAGGTAGTCGGCCCCCGGATCCGCCAGCAAGGCTGAAGATTCACATTCCGCGCGGCCGACCCTGCCCGACGGGCGTGCGGCGAGGTACGCAAAGACCGCATCATCCGGCGCCAGGCAGGCGTTCTTGACGCCGAATTCCGCCATCACGTTCGGGATGACCATCCGGCTGTCGATCGAAAGGGATGCCAGACCCGGTCCGTCGAATTCCGCCGAGAGGTACAACCCTCCGTCGGCTCCCAGCGCGCCGATCAGCGCCAGGCACATATCCTTGGTGGTCACACCGCGCGGCAACGCGCCCTGCAGTGTGAAGCGCACACTGTGCGGCACGCGCAGCCAGAGTTTTCCGGTCGCCCACAGCACGGCCGCTTCGCTGCGGCCGATGCCGGCCCCGAACGCTCCCATCCAGCCGTGATGGGTGGTGTGCGAATCCGCGCCGAGGATGAGCCGGCCGGGAAGCAACAGCGCCTCCTCGGCGACAACCTGATGGCAGATCCCGCGGCCGATATCGTAGAAATCCTTCACGCCCTGCGCGCGGGCGAAGGCGCGCGCCGCGGCATGGTTTTGGGCGTGAGCCGGCGTAGGAGGAGGAGAGGCATGGTCGAGGACGATCACCAGGCGCGCGGGATCCTGCACCTTTTCCGCACCCAGCTCCCGTTGGAAGATACGGAGGATGGCGGCGGTGTTGTCGTGGGTGAGGATCCGCTCCGGTTTTGCTTCGAGGATATCTCCGGCCCGCGCGTCGGGCAGGCCGGCCGCCCGGGCCAGCGCCTTTTCGGCGAACGTCCGGGCCGGAGTCACTGGACCTGCTCCTTGGGAGGCGGCTCCTCGTCGAGCCGCTGGACGATCCGTTTCCGCGCCGATTCCGGCAGCAGCAGTTTGGGCAGCTTGTACTCCTCGGTGGCGATGGCCAGCAGGAGCTCCGCCGGGGATTGGTCGGCGTCTATCTGGTAGACGCGTTCCTTAAAACGCGCGGTGATATCGCGGGCAGTGGCCTCGTCCAGCCGGAAGTAATTGATTTCCTTGAGGAAATAATGGATGGTGTTCCAGCCGGAAAGCGGCCCGAGCAGTATGTCGCGCTCGCTCACGCCGAACACGTCCAGCGGGTGGGCTTCGTACGTACTGGAGTCGTTGAGCATGGCCCCCTGGTGGACTCCGGCCGTGTGCGTGCGGTTGGTCAGGGAAATCGGCTCCTTGGGCGGAACCAGCATGCGCAATTTGTCGGCCGCCAGAACGTTGACCGGATAGGACCCGCGCAGGTGGTACCCTTCCAGCAGATCGTATTTCTGTTCGAGGTAGAGGTTGAACAGCAGAGCGGTCATCGAAGTGATGCCGGAACGTTCGCCGATTCCCAGCAGCGTGGTATTGACATAGCGCACGCCTTCGCGGATCGCCTCCAGCGTGTTGGACAGGGCGAAGCCGCGATCGTCGTGAAAGTGTACTTCGAACTCGGTGACCGGATAGCGTTCGCGCAAGGCGCGGATGCGCTGTCCGACCGCTCCCGGCGTGGCAACTCCAACCGTGTCGGGCAATCCCAACCGGTCCACCAATGACGCCACCTGGTCGTACACCTGGAACTGATCCTCCAGCCGCGTGCGGAAGGTATCCTCACCGCTGAACCGCAGGATCAGATGCGGGTGATTCCGGCGCAGATCCTCCAGCAGGGTGCGGGCGTTTCGGGCGATTTGCTCCAAGTCCTTGCCGGTGTTAAAGGCGCGGGATTGGGGAGAGGTGCCGATGTAGATGTTCAGCCCGTCAAACCCGGCTCGGATGGCGGCCCCCACATCGTCCGGGTGGCAGCGAACATGCGCCAGGAGAAAGGTATATCCCTTCTGGGTGACCAGTTCATCCCGGATCTGCTGGATGGCATTCACATCCTCGCGTTCCTGGGGACTGACGACGGGGGAGAACATCTCGATGAATTTCACCCCAAAGAGGATCATCGCGCGGATCAATTCCACCTTGTCGCGTTCGGTGTAAAAATACTTGTGATGGTCGTGCAGCAGCGAAGTCTGCTGGCCCTCGCGCAAGGTGGTATCGATGATTTCCATTGGCCGCGGATGGTAATGACGGTAACGATCCGAATTGTCCGTGGAGTTCATGACCGGGTAGTCTCCTTCGGCTCGGCGGGCGTATCCAACGCAGCGGCGATCTCCTCCACCACCCGGTCCAGTTGCGGCCGGGTGATCACCAGCGGAGGCAGGAGCCGGATGACGTTCAGCCCGGCCGGAAGGACCAGCACGCCGCGTTCCCCCAGCGCCGTAATGTAGGGCGTCGCCTTCTTTTTTATCTCGACGCCGACGATCATCCCCAATCCGCGCACTTCGCGGATCAACGGCGAGGGCAGCGCCCGAAGTTTGTCCATGAGGTAGGCGCCCAATTCGGCCGCCTTTTCGGCGATCCGCTCCTCTTCATACGCGTCCAGAGCGGCGACCGCCGCCGCGCTGGTGAGCGGGTTGCCGCCGAAGGTATTGGCATGGATGGCGGGTGCGATCGGCCGGATGCGTTCGCCGATCAGCAGCGCGCCCATCGGAATTCCGCCGGCGATCGATTTGGCCAGCGCGACCAAATCCGGCTGCAGGCCGTAATGCTGATAGGCGAACATTTTCCCGGTCCGGCAGAATCCGGTCTGCACCTCGTCGAGGATCAGCAATGCGCCTTGCTCCCGGCAGATATCCTGGGCGCCGCGCAGGAATTCCGCCGTTCCGGGATGCACACCGCCTTCACCCTGCACTACTTCCAGGATGACGCCGGCGGTGTTCCCGTCCACCGCCTCCCGGAGATCCTCCAGGTTGTTGTAGACCACATGCCGGAAACCGGGTACGAGCGGCAGGAAGGGATCGCGGTACTTCTTGTTCCAGGTGGCCGAGAGCGCCCCCATCGTCCGGCCGTGAAACCCGCGTTTGGCCGCGACGAAATCCTTGCGGCCGGTGGAGTACCGCGCAAGCTTCAACGCGCCTTCCACCGCTTCCGCCCCCGAATTGCAGAGAAAGACCCGCTGAATGCCCGCGTCCGCCGCTGCGACCAGGCGGTTCTCGAGTTCCGCCCGTTTGGCGAAGTAGAACATCTCCGTGCACGACAACAGGGTCTGCGCCTGTTCGGTGATCGCCTGCACGACGGCCGGATGGCAATGTCCCAGGTTGGCCGAACCCTGTCCGGCGACGCAATCGATATATTCGCGGCCGTTCTCATCCCACACCAGCGCCCCCTGCCCGCGCACCAGCACTATCGGCCGTTTCACATACGCCCCCGAAGTGAATGTGTTTTCCCGTTCGATGGTATCTGTCATGGCTTCCTCGTTCCGTCCCAACCTGCCCGCCCCAATCCCCTCCCCCCTTCCCGCGGTGCGGGAAGGGGGGAGGAGTGCCGTATCCCCGGCGATCCATCGCGAAGACGGCAGGGAGAGGGGGTCAGGAAGGTTTCTTCTCCCGTAATTGGAAATGGTCCTGCAGACTCCGGTAGGTCAGCGCCCTTTCCCGTATCGCCCGGATCCCGACGACGGCGGCGGCGGCGGCCGAGAGCGTGGTCAACAGCGGGACATCCATCACCGTGGCGGCCGACCGGATCAGGTTGCCGTCGGTGTGCGCGTTCGGCCCAAGCGGCGTGTTGAGAACCAATTGCACCTTCCCGCCGCGAATCCAATCGACCACGTTCGGCGAGCCCTGCCCCACCTTGGCCACCGATTCGACGGGCAACCCGGCATGCTGGAAGAAATTCGCCGTACCGGGCGTGGCGGCCAGATGGAAACCCATCCGGTGCAGATCACGGGCCACTTTCAGCGCCGCGCCCTTGTCGAAGTCGTTGACGCTGAAGAGGGCCGTGCCCTGCTCCGGGAGCGCCGAACCGGCGGCGATCTCCGCCTTGGCGAACGCGTGCCCGAAATGGCCGGCATGGCCCATCACTTCTCCGGTGGAGCGCATCTCCGGTCCGAGCAGACTGTCGGATCCGGGAAGTTTCTGGAACGGGAGGACCGCTTCCTTGACGAAGAAACCGTCGACCTCCGGCTCCTGGGTCATTCCGACCTCCGCCAGCGATTTCCCGGCCATGATCTGGGCCGCCTTGCGGGCCAGCGGAATACCGATCGATTTGCTGACGTAGGGGATGGTCCGCGAAGCCCGCGGATTCACCTCCAGGAGGTACACCACTTCATCCTTGACCGCCAGCTGCACGTTCATCAGGCCGCGCACGCCGAGCCGTCCACCGAGTTTCTCGGCGTACTCCCGCATGGTGTGGAGATGGAAGGCGCTGATCTTGTAGGGCGGCAGGACGCAGGCGGAATCCCCCGAATGCACGCCGGCTTCCTCGATGTGCTGCATGATCGCCCCCACCACCGTTCGTTCCCCGTCTGCGATCGCATCCAGATCGGCCTCGTAGGCGTCTTCCAGGAAGCGGTCGACCAACAGGGGCTGGCCCGGAGCGGCGGCCAGAGCCTCTTCCACGAACGGCTTCAACTGGCTTTCATCCCCGATCACCGCCATCGCCCGCCCGCCCAAGACGAACGACGGACGGACCAACAGCGGATAGCCGATCCGCCCGGCAATCGTCCGCGCCTCACTAAGCGAATAGGCTATGCCGTGCTCGGGTTGCGGGATGTCGAGTTCCTCCAGCACGGCGGCGAACCGTTCGCGGTCCTCCGCCAGGTCGATCGCGTCCGACGATGTTCCCCAGATGGGAACGCCCGCCGCGGCCAGGGCGTTCGACAGGTTGAGGGGAGTCTGCCCCCCGAACTGCACGATCACCCCATCGGGTTTTTCGCAATCCACGACGTTCAACACATGCTCGAGAGTCAGCGGTTCGAAATACAGCCGGTCGGCCGTGTCGTAATCGGTCGAGACCGTTTCCGGGTTGCAATTGAGGAGAATGGTCTCGTAATCCAGCTCGCGCAGGGCGAATACCGCCTGGCAGCAGCAGTAATCGAATTCGATCCCCTGGCCGATCCGGTTCGGGCCGCTGCCGAGGATCAGCACCTTGGGACGCCGGGTGACCCGCGCCTCGTCTTCCGTCTCGTACGAGGAATAGAGGTATGGGGTCTGGGCTTCGAATTCCGCCGCGCAGGTATCCACCCGCAGAAACGTCGGCCGGATGCCGAGTTCCAGCCGCCGGGAGCGTATCTGGTCGGCGCCGAGGGTGATCTCCGGCTTCGAGAGCAGCCGCGCGATCCGCGAATCCGCCAGGCCGGCCTGTTTCGCCTGGCGGAAGAGTTCCACCGGCAGCGTCTCCAGACCGCACTCGGAGATTTCATATTCCAAGTCGGCGATATAACGCATCTGATCCAGGAACCACAGGTCCATCCCGGTGCGGGCGGCGATTTCCTTCAGATCCGCATCGGCCTGAATCGCCCGGTAGACGGCGAACAGCCGTCCGGCGGTCGGAATCCGCAAGGGTTCGAGATCCACGGCGCCTTCCCCGACAGCAGGGACATGCTTGTCGGGTCCCGATCCGTCGAGCGCGTCGATTCCGCACTCCAGCGAAAGCACCGCCTTGGAGAGAGCCTCGGGCAGCGTCCGGCCCAGAGCCATCACCTCGCCCACCGATTTCATCTGCGCCCCGAGGGTCGGATCCACGCCCGGGAATTTCTCGAACGCCCAGCGTGGAATCTTCA
>JBJYXS010000384.1:0-32150 GCA_046260075.1 Anaerolineales bacterium
TGGTAACATCCTGCAACAGATCTACCGTCATTCGTGGAAGTTGTTGCTGCCTTCCGCCCGGCAGGTTTTATTCGCGATGGAACGTTTCTCGCCGAACGGCACAAGCTACGAGGATCTTCTGACCGCCACCGATCTATCGAAGAAGGATCTGGACTCCGCCCTCCGTCAACTGGTGACCCACTCGCTGGTGGTATACAACCCCGCCCCGTTGGACCAGTACACCATTCACCGGCTGACCTATCTCTTCCTGTGGACCCTGCAGCGGGGCGGCGTGATCAACCTGATCGACACCAAACCCGCCGTGCCGCCGGAACGGCTGCCGAACGCCAAGAACCCGAAGAAAAAATAAATCGACCGTCTATTTCTTTTCCGCCGTCCGTTCCTCCTTGCCGTCCTGCAAGGCCAGAACGCTGATCCGTGCTGCCGTCAGTTCCGCCGCTTGTCGAAGCGCCCGGGAGACCGGCGAATCCGGGAACGCCAGGGCCACCGGCCGTCCTTCATCACCTCCGATGCGGACATTCGGGTCGATCGGGATCTCGCCCAGGAACGGAACGCCGGCCCGGTCCGCCATTTTTTTCCCCCCGCCGCGTCCGAACAGATCGACCGCCGCGCCCTCCGGTCCGCTCCAATAACTCATATTTTCGATCACCCCCAGGATCGGCACGTTCAGCAGGCGGAACATCTCCAAACCCCGCAGGGCATCCTCCTGAGACACCTTTTGCGGCAGGGTGACGATCAACCCGCCCGAGAGGTGGGTCAGTTGAGCCAGGCTGATCTGCACATCGCCGGTGCCCGGTGGAAGGTCGATGATCAGATAATCCAATTCTCCCCAGACCACATCGTTCAAAAATTGGCGCAGGACGGAGTGCAGCATCGGGCCGCGCCACGCCAGCGGCTGACCGGGTTCCACCAGCAAGCCGATCGAGACGACTTTCACTCCGTAGGCCTCGGCCGGTATGATCCGGTTCTCCTCCGGCGCCGGCAGACTCCGGATACCCATCATCAATGGAACGTTCGGCCCGTAGATATCCGCATCCATCAACCCCACCCGGGCGCCGCTTTGCGCCAGCAAGACCGCCAGATTGACGGCGACCGTGGTCTTCCCCACCCCGCCTTTGCCGGACGCCACCGCCACCACGTTGCTCGCCGGCGGCTCGACCGCTCCGGCCGGAGTACTGCGCGGCACCGCGGCATCGACCCGTATCTCCACCTCGCGCACGCCGGGCAGCGCTTTCACCGCGGCACGCGCGTCGGCCGCGATGCGGTCCCGCAACGGACAGGCCGGCGTGGTTAGCATGAGTGTGAACGACACCCGGCCCGAATCCACCTGCAGATCACGAATCATATTCAGGCTGATGAGATCCCGATGCAATTCGGGATCCTCCACCTGTGAGAGCGCCTTGCGGATCGCTTCGATCGTCGGACCCTTTTGGGTTTTCGCCATCTGTTCTCCTAACGCGCCTCCTTCCGGACGGCTTGCTCCTTCAGGTAGGCCCTGATCTCCTTGCGGGCTTTTTCATACACCCGAAGCAGTTCCCGGTCTGTTCCGCGGAAACGCAGGATCGCTTGGCGCGCGCACGCCGTGCAACCGCGCAGGGCCCGGAAGGAATCCGCCTGGCAGTTCAGGCATCCGCCGAGCCGGATCATCATCAGGCCGAAGGCGAGATAATCGGGATCCTCTTCACGCAGCCCGGAAACCTTCTTCACCAGACGTTTCCAGGCTGCGCCGCGCAGATCACCCAGGGAGGGCACCACGCGCATCGGGAACAGCATTTCGGCATCTTCGTGGTACATCGGATCGCTACCCTTCCCCTTTTCGAGTGCTTTTCCGCCGCCTGCGTTCATCCGGTTCCCGCGCGGAAACCGCTTCAGGCATCTCCGCCGGACGGGACGCCGGTTTGCGCAATTCCTTCAGATTGTACACGTGTCCCGACCGATTCCGGTCCGCCAATTCAAATTCCTTGTCCATCCGAATAGCACCATGGGGACAGTATTCCGCGCAATATCCGCAATTCATGCACCGATCGATGTCGACGAGGAATTGCTCCGGCGCGGCGACCGGTTTGCCGGTCCGGGAATCCCTTGACCGGACGATCCAAATGCATTGCGGAGGGCATATCCGGGCACATATGCCACAGGCAATGCAGAGCAGGCGCTGTTCACCGTCCGCCCCCGAGTACACCAGAACGGGGAACATCCGGAAGGCTTCCGGGACAGGCAATCGTTCCTCCGGATATTGGATGGTGAAGATTCCCCGGACATCCTTGCCGGACCTTCTGGCGATTCCTTCCGGCCGGAAATATCTTCGTCCGCGCCAAGTGAAATCCTCCCAATAGGACATCACCAGGTGCTTCAACGTTATCGCAAATCCCTTGAAAATCCCGGATCCAAACATGGCTTTCGACGGAGTCCTATCGGTCCGTTTCTCCCAATATAATATCCAGGCTTCCCAACACCGCGACGATGTCGGCCACCTTTCCGCCCCGGCACATCTCCGCCATCGCGGTCAGGTTGATGAAGGACGGAGCGCGGACGTGGTACCGCCAGGGGTTGGCTCGGCCGTCCGATACGAGGTAGAAGCCCAATTCCCCCTTCGGGCCCTCCACGCGGCCGTACGCTTCGCCGGGCGCCACACGTTCCAAAGGGCGGCGCCGGCCGGTCTGCACCGGGCCGCCGGGAAGTGCGTGCAGCGCCTGCCGGATGATCCGCAGACTCTGCCGGATCTCATCCACCCTAACCCGGTACCGGTCGTACACGTCGCATCCGTGGCGGCAGGCCACATCCCAATCCAGCCGGCCGTAGACCGAATACGGCTCCGCCTTGCGCACATCGTAGGGCACGCCGGAAGCCCGCAACACGGGACCGGCCGCCGAATAGGCCAGCGCCTTCTCCGCCGGCAGCGTCCCGACGCCGATGCACCGATCCCTGACGATCTCATTGCCGGTCAGGTATTCGTCCAATTCATCTATTCTGCCGGGAAGCCGGTCCGCCACCAAACCGCGGATCGCCTCGAGGACATCCGCATCCACGTCGCGCGCCAGCCCCCCGAAGCGGAAATAGTTGCACATCATCCGCGATCCGGTCGCCGCCTCGAACACATCCAGGATCAACTCGCGTTCCGCGATGGCGTACAGGGAGGGGGTGTAAAAAACCCCCAGGTCGTTCATAAGGAATCCGATCGACCACAGATGGCTGGCGATTCGGGTCAGTTCGGCGAACACCACCCGCAGGTATTCCGCCCGCTCCGGCGGATGCACGCCGTTCAGCTGCTCCACCGCCCGCACGTAGCCGAAGTTGTTGCTCAGGGCGGCGAGGTAGTCCAGGCGGTCGGTATACGGGATGTTGCCCGCGAAGGTGTTGCGCTCGCCGATTTTCTCGTGACAGCGGTGCAGGTACCCCATGACCGGCTTCAGATCCACCACGTTCTCGCCGTCCAACAGCACCGCCATACGGAATACGCCGTGGGTTGCGGGATGCTGCGGCCCCATGTTGACCGTCAGATATTCGGTTTGCAGAGTGTCGCGATCGCCCTCGCGCCCGGCCTCCAAGGCATCGTAGACCGCCCGATCCGGATCGCCCGCGGGTCCAGCGTCCGGGTGCGTGAACCGGCCTTCGGGCGGCTGACCGGGATGTCCGTCCGGCCACCGGCTGGAAAACGGCTTGGTCTCCTCCTCGAAGAGCGGTTCGCGCCAATCCTTGCGCAACGGATGTCCGGCAAACCCCTCCCAAAGCAATATCCGCCGCAGGTCCGGATGTCCCTCAAACCGGATTCCGAACAAATCCCATATTTCGCGTTCCTGAAATTCGGCGCCCGGAAAGACACGGGTCAGGCTGGGCAGCACCGGTTCATCGCGCGGCGTGCGCGCCTTGAGGACCACCCCATCATTTCCTTTCGTGCGGTACAGATGATAAACGACCTCAAACGCGTTTTCCGGGAGGTAGTCGACGCCCGTAACGGATGAGAGGTAATCGAACCGCTCTTCCTTTCGCAGAGTCCGGGTGACATCCGCCAACGCCTCCGGTTTGACCTGCCAGCCGGAATAACCGGAACGCTCGTCGCGGACGACGGAATCCGGGAAGCGTTCACAAAGGTTCATTCTTCCGCATCCTCCGGAATTCGGATGCCGTCTTCACGGGGATCGGCGATCAGATCCCGTCCAAGAACCGGTACGGGAATCTCGCGGGGTGCTTTTTGGTACCAGGGGGCCGCCCGCAACGATTGGCCGTCGATCACTTTTTGCAGTTCCATCAATCCGTTCAGGAGAGCCTGCGGCGTGGGCGGACAGCCCGGAATGTATACATCGACGGGCAGGAAGCGGTCGATCCCCGGCACCACGTTATAGCCTTCGCGGAAGGGGCCGCCCCCGGACGCGCAGGCTCCCATCGCCACGACGTACTTGGGTTCGGCCATTTGGTTGTACAGCCGGACGACGGTCGGCAGCATTTTCTTGGTCACCGTTCCGGCAACCAGCAGCAAGTCGCTCTGGCGCGGGCTTGGACGCATGATTTCCATTCCGAAACGGGATTTATCGAAACGGCTTGCCTGGGTGCAGATCATCTCAATGGCGCAACAAGCCAGGCCGAACATCATCGGCCACACCGAGTTCCTGCGAACCCAGTTGTATATCCGGTCGAGATTGGTGACGGCGATCCGTCCGCTCAGGTCGTCGGGCAGCTGGAAAGCCGGATCATGCAGAGGTTCTTGGCCCATTTTTTGGTCTGGCGGCGTTTGAATTCAATCCTTCCACCATCCGCGAACGGCATTATACCCCCCAAATATGCTGTTTTTCAGCCGAATTCTCAAATTACTCCTTCGTGAAATCACAGATACTTGCGTTTTTATCCCCGGGACCGGAAGGTTACGCATTCGACCGCCTTTCTGACGAGTAACGCGGTTACCTGCCAGCCGGGGATAGACATATTCCATTACCCAGACTATCCTTCCTATTGAGGAATAGTTGGAGGAACCATGAGCCGAAAAAAGGACGACGCGGATGGTCTGTTGACAACTTGGGAAGAGGTCTATAAGAAAGGGTTGTTGACCTTCTGGCTGCTCCTGTTCCTTCACGAAAGGCCGGCTTACGCCTATGAAGCCGGTACGTCCGTGGAGCAACTCAGCCGGGGAACGATTTCGGTCGATGAAAACAGCATTTACCGCGCTCTTAACCGGTTTGAATCGAACGGTTTGGTGGCCAGCGAATTGCGCGCATCCGATATCGGTCCCAAACGCAGATATTACCATCTGACCCACGCCGGAACCGGTCTGCTGGCCGCGTTCCTGCGCAGGAATATCCTGGTGTTTGATCACCCGTCCATCCGCGAACGAATCCAGGCCGTGCTCGACGACACGGCGGATCAGGAGACGACCGCATGAACATCGAACAGATGGAACAGCAATTGGAAAAATGGAAACGCGCCGCCTGTTTTTCCCTTGGTGCGTCCTGCGCCATATTGTTGGCTGCTTTTGCCGATGTTATTCAGGGAAACCAAAGGCCCGACACGCGGCAATATATCATTTGGCTGGGCGTTTGGGCTCTAATCGAAGGTCTCGCCGTTTTCCCGGCCGTTTATCTGACTCTCACCCGGGATTGGCGGAAAGTGCCGGTATTTTTCCGCTGCAATTCGATTTTTGCTTTTCTCGCGGCAGCCTGGATTGCGATGATCCCTTTGGGTTTGAAAATACAGGCGGTGATGATGTCGGAACCGGACGGGACCGTCTTCCCCCAGTTCTCCGATTTTCTGTTGTTCCTGCTCGTCGTCGGGTCTGTCCTGGCCGTTCTGTTTTTCCGATTTCGCAAGGAGAATGTCACGGGACCGGAATCGCTGTTTCCGTAAGGCCGGATTCTTACGCTAGCTATATCTCCCCGGTTGGTTTGCCATTGTCGAATTCCGGCTTCCCCTCCACCGGTTTGACCCAGGCCCGTCCGGATGTGTATTCCTCCATGTTGTGCACGTCCACGACGACCGACGGAGTAACCAGGATGTACGGGACCTCTACACCGTCGACCAGCACCTTTTTCATCTGCTGGATCACGGTTTGGCCTATTTTGGCCGGATACACGCCCAGGGTAGCAGTAGTCGATCCGTCGGCGATCAGATCCAGTGTGACCGGATTGCCGTCGATGCTGATGCACCAGACGTCGGTGTTCACCGTCCGGCCCATCTTTTTTGCGGCAATGCAGGCGCCGATCCCCATCTCGTCGGAGTTGCCGTAAAACAGGTCGATATCCGGATTCTGCTGCAGGGCTGCAGTGGCCACTTCCACAGCCTTCGTCCGATCCCATTCCGCGGTTTGCTTGCCGACTACGTAAACCTCTGGGCAATATTCGGCCAGCCCCCATTCATAGCCCTGCGTCCTGCGATTGGCGTGGAACCCAGGGATCCCCGTCAGGATATACACCTTTCCATCTTGTATCCCCTCCCCATGGAAAAGATCACAAGTGTACCGGGCCAGCTGGACCGCTCCCGCCCATTGGTCGTAGCCGATATATTCGACCACCCTGCCCTCGTCCAATGGGGTGATGGTGTTCTGCATGAACACGGGAATCCCGCGCCGGTTGGCGCTCTTCACCGCCGTGACGATGGCTTTCACGTCGATCGGATTGATCGCGACGGCGGAGATCCCCTTCTGCAGTTCTTGTTCGACCACGGCGACCTGCCCGAAAAAATCCTCTTCCTTTTCGGCCGCCACGGCGTCCAGCGCCCATCCCAGAAGCTCCGCTTCGGCGGCCGCCCCCTCCTTGATCGCCACGTGGAACGGGCTGCCGAAACCCGGCGGCACGATCGCCACACGGATCTGCCGGGAAGCGGATTCATCGTCCATCTTCCACGCCAGCGCCAGTACCGCCAGCACCGTCAGAAGAAAACCGCCCCAAAAAACTGATCTATGGAGGATGCTTTTCGCCATCAGGTCGCTCCCGAACGGGCGCTCCCTTCCCTCCGCCTGACTTTCCTGTATTTCCGTCGGCGTGTTCGTTCCGCTTCGTGTCTTGCCGGACAATTCGGATTGTATCATCGCCGTTTCCGCGGAGAGCCCTTGCCTCAGTGGCAAGGGCTCCCCGTACCATGTCCCGCTGGTACAGAATCCCCTTTACCGAATTCCTTCTTCGATCAGCGGGGCGATCGCATCAATATTGTCGGGACGGACGGTTCCGACTCCGGTATTGATGTGCAAACCCGGGATCAGGTAATGCTTGGTCAGCCAGATCTGCTGGACCGGGAAGTAGCCCTGCAGGTAGAGTACCTGGTCGAAACTGGCGCTGATCCACCCGGCTTTGATCCCGTCGATCGTGGCCGGCGAGAGGTCGATGCCGCCGACGATGACATCGCCGGGCTGTTTGCCGGCCGCCTCCAGCACCTTTGGCAGGGTGGCGGTGATGTTGCCATGCTGGGTCCCGATCGCCTTCAGGTTGGGGTGGGCCTGGATGTAGGCGGTGAGGACCGGAATAGCCAGCGATGCATCCTTGTCTACATCGTCGGTGACGTCGAGTTTTTCCACCTTGACCCCGGCGTCCGCGAGCGCGTCGTACACGCCCTGCGAACTCTGGCTGCGCCCTTCCTGATGCCAGATGTCGTACACCAGGGCCTCGTCACCCGCTTGAAGGCCGGCCGCGACCATCGCCGTTCCCGTCAGGTATCCGCCGTCATACAGATTGGCGCCGGCATAGCCGAATCCCGCAGTCTGATACTTGGCCTCGATCGTCGGCAACGGATTGTTGCCGCTGGTGACGACGATCCCCATGCCCACGGCCTGCTCAACCAGCGGAGCCATCGCATCCTCGCCGGGGTGGCCCATAATGACGATGCCATCGGGATTGGCGGCGATCGCTTCCTTGAACTGATCGATCATCTTCTGGGAATCCCATCCGGAATATTGCTCGATCAGCTTTATTCCCAGCGCCTGGGCGGCGGCTTTGGCGCCGTTGGTCCGCGCCAGAGTGGACGGATCGCCCTGGTTTCCGCCCATCTGCATGTAGACGACGAGTTCCTCCCCGGTTTCGACGGGTTCTGCGGGAACCGGAACCTCGACTTCCACGGTTTCTTTTTCGGTTACGATTCTGGTGACTTCCACCGGATTGGCTGCGGTCGACTGGCATCCGCTGAGGATCAGCGCCGCCGCAAGCACCCCCAGCAACAGACTCTTGCGTTTCATGACTTTCCTCCTTTTGGGAATCACAGTTTCGCATTCGTTGGTTGTTGGCAAAGTCCGGATCGTAAAATCAACCGATAGGTCACCTCCTCTGCTTGGGTTTCGATTTCCGATACGGGTTCGGGGTTGATCGGGCCCCTTCTAAATCGTCCGATGGCCTTCCCGCCGGGGCGTTCAGCGTGCGGTCCGGGAAAACCCACCCCCTGATCCGCGCGCTGATTG
The DNA here is from genome assembly GCA_046260075.1 of Anaerolineales bacterium. GTDB lineage: Bacteria > Chloroflexota > Anaerolineae > Anaerolineales > RBG-16-64-43 > JAFGKK01. The sequence continues at coordinate 8,372 of JBJYXS010000384.1, forward strand.
CGGGGAAGCGTTCATCGCCGATGAGGACGTTGATCACCACCGCAGCGATGATGATCAGACCCATCGCGGATTGCACCCAGTAGCTGGTCACACCGGTGGCCACCACACCGGCCTGCAGCGAGCCGATGATGAATGATCCGAAAAAAGTCCCTACCACGCTCCCCTTGCCGCCCGAAATCAGGGTTCCGCCGATGAAGACCGCGGCCATTGTCCACAGCAGGAATCCCTGCCCCTGGTTGGGGAAGAAGACGTTGATTTCAATGGTCAGCAACAGCCCGCCGAAGGCGGCGATGACCCCCATCAGGGTGAACAGCCGGATCTTGGTGGCTTCGACATCGATTCCCATCACCCGCGCCACGTTCGGGTTGTCGCCGATGAACATAAGCGCCTCGCCGAAGGTGTGGCGATTGAGGAGGAACCACAGAACGACGGCCAACCCCGCCGCCCACAACGCCTGTGCAGGCAGGATTCCCAATATCCGGCCGGTGAAGATGTCATGGACGGCGGTTTGCTCCACTTCCGCAAGGTTGATCTGCAGACCATTGGCGATCAATATCGTTATCCCGTACCAGAAGAACTGGGCCGCCAGGGTGGCCATGATCGACGGAACACGCACCTTGGCGACGAGCAATCCGTTGGTCCACCCGATCAGTCCTCCGGCGGCTAGTGCCAAGGCAAACCCCAGCCAGGGCGCCGCGGGTCCGGGCACATTCTTGAGCACCCATGCGAACACGAACCCCGAGAGCGCGACTACGGCCGGGAAACTGAGGTCGATCTCGCCGGCGGTGATAACCAGCGTCAGGCCCAGGCCGAGGATCAGCCACGGCGGCACGGTCTGGAGAAACGACATGTAGATCAGCGGCTTGGTGAAGACGTTGGGGGCAGTGATCAGGAAGGCACCGTAGAGCAGCAGCAAAACCCCCAGAACGGGCAATCCTTCGATGCCCCCCAATACCGCCCATATCGACCGCCGTAATTTCATGAGTCCACCTCGTCCTTCCGCCCGTGGGCGTATTCCAGCAGGAAATCATCCAGCTCGGCGAGTGAAATTTCCTGTTTGGGTCGGTCCGCCACGATACGGCCGCGGTCCATGACGACGAACCGGTCGGAAATTTCGTATACGTCGGCGAGGTTGTGGGATATGTAGATGCACGCCTTGCCGGCCGCCTTGATCTTGTGGACGAAATCCAACACTTTGCGCACTTCCTTCAACGACAAGGCCACGGTCGGCTCATCGAGGATGATCAGCTCCGCCTGGAAATGCATGGCCCGGCCGATCGCCACCCCCTGGCGTTCCCCGCCGGACAGCTTGCTGACACTCGAATCCACCGTGATGCCCGCCCCCCGGAACCCTATCGTCCGGACCATGATCTCTTCGGCGACGGCCTTTTCTTTCCGTACGTTGATAAAGCCGAGCGGATAGCATATCTCCCGTCCGATGAAGAAATTCCGCCACAGCGGCAGTTTTTCCCCGAGGGATTTATCCTGGTATACCGTCTCTATCCCTAGGGCGTGTGCCTGCCTGACGCTGTAGGAAGCCAATTCCACTTTGTGTCCCGCAATGTGCAATTCCCCCCTGGTCGGCGGAAACACCCCGGTGAGGATTTTGACCAGCGTGGATTTTCCCGCTCCGTTGTCGCCGATCAACCCGACGATCTGATTCCGGCCCACCCTCAGATTCACATCCCTCAAGGCGCACACCAGGCCGAAATACTTCTCGATGTTGATCATCTCCAGCGCGTATCCCCCTCCGGATCCTGTGCGGGGCGGTTTTTCCTGTTCTTTGGTCATGTTGTTTTCCTTGTTTTGGGCAAGGCTTCGCCCAGCCCGGTCGGATCCTCCGTCCGGAATCTCTCGATCTCTTCTATTGGGGATGCCTGCGTACCCGCGGGGCTTTTACTTTCTATTTTTCATGCTAGCAAACTGGAACATGTGCAGACAATACTTCCAGCGCATTCTCGATGCAGAATGTGTGCAAATATAGTGCAATTTAATTATTTTCCTTGCTTAACTGAATGTTATTAGTGCAATCTAGGTGCAATGCATATGAAAAATAGGGGAGTAATATTTTCTTCTAGCAAATTACTTATCAAGCTTGTTCTTTTTTACAGGATGTACTGAATTTACTGATCCTGTTCTCTACGTATGGGGTGAAAAGATCTCGTCCGGGGGGATCAGCGCGCCAAGTGGTGATTCCGCACCAGTTGATCAACCAGTGCCTCGATCGCGCTCTTTAAGTCGTAAAAATACTGACGCCGACTCATATGCAAATCCCGCGCAATTTCGTCCACCGGCCGTTCCTCCACATAGGTTAATTGCAAGATCCTGTGCCCCCGCTTCGGCCGGGATGAATCCCGGCTGTCGCCCGACGGCGGCCGCAAGCCCTCCATGGCTCCCAACAATACGTGGCGCAGAGCATCGCCTTGCTTCGGTGGTGCAGGATCGGCGGTAGCCCCTCCGGACATGACGGCCCATTCCGCCAATTGGCAACGGCCCAGGTAGTAATCGTCCCATAGGTGCTTCAACGCGTCTCGCGCCTGACTTGTCAGCCATCCGCTTTCCAAAAGCCAGGCATCCTCCAACATCGGCGTGATCTTTGACGCCACATCGTCCAACAAGCCGACCGCTTCATCGCGAAAAGCGTCCGGGATCGGGCTTTGGACTTCGAGTACCCCCACCACCCGTTTGTTCATGGTCAGCGGGAGCGCTACTGCCGATTGCGAATCCTCGCCCATCGGCACTACACCCTTGCGCTTTCCGATATCCGGTATGTACACGGGCCGCCTTGTTTCTCTGGCTTCCAGAAGAATGCTGCCACGGCCGTTCAAGGCCCGTTTTTCCGGTCCGGCTGCCGATGGATCCTTGTGGGGGGGCGTCTGCGGCACCAGTTCCCCCGTCTCACGGTCCGTTAGATAGATCCGGCAGTAGGCGAATCCTACGCGCTCCTCGACCTTCTGTACCAAGCGCGTCAGCATTTCGTTCAGATATCTCCCGCTGAGGATCGATGAGCTGATTTCCGGCTTGGTTACAGCCTGCCGTGCCCTTCTACGTTCGACATCCACCAGGACGGCCAGAAGGATGATCGCGCCGGTGATGGCGTCTTTCCACCAAGGCAAGGCGTTCAACATGATCATCCCGTTGGGGATGACGGTGATGATCATTACACCTATAAAGGTGCCCCACACGCCGCCGACACCTCCGCCCAGGCTGACTCCGCCGATGATCGACGCGGCGATGGAATACAGCTCGTAGGAGGCACCGTTGGTGGTGGCGGCCCCATCGATATAGGCGATCAGAATCATTCCCGCCAAACTGGCCAGAAGTCCGCTGGCTGCGTACACCATCGTTTTATGGCGGTCCACCTTCACACCCGAAAGGCGTGCGGCCGTTTCGTTACGGCCGATGGCGTAACAATAACGGCCGAATGTCGTATTCCGCAGGGTGTACCAACCCGCCAGATACACCGCGAACATAATCAATGCCGGCGCAGGTAGAATCCACAGATACCCGTCGGAGATCCACTTGAAATCAACCGGTAAGGAGTGCGTCGGCCAGCCGTAAGCGATCGCCTGCGTCAACCCGTGCAGTCCGACCATCGTCCCGAGCGTTATGATGAAAGGCGGCATGCGCCGGCTGGCGATCAGCCAACCCTGCGCGGCTCCGATTAGGGTACCAACCGCCATCCCCAGCAGAATGGCGATCCACGACATCGGGCCGGTCATCGGTGAAATCGGTCCCAATCCGTATTTCATCAAGCTGGCGGCGATCATCCCCGATAATGCAACAACCGAACTGACGGAAAGGTCGATACCCCCGATCAGGAGTACCAACGTCTGCCCAACCGCGACAATGCCGATCGTGGACGCCATGGTTGCGATCAGCAGCAAATTGCCGACTTGACGAAAAGCCGGGGAAATTGCCGAAAAGGTCAAGAATAGTATCAACAGTCCGGCCAGCGCGCCGATTTGGTCCATTTGCCAGCCGGAAGGAAACTTCCTTCCGGAAAACCAGCGACGGAACGCGTTGGGGACCACGCCCATTGGGCTGTTCAATGCACTCCTCCCCTACCGACCATTACCGGAATGCCCGGTGCCGTAAGACCGGAGGATTTTTCAACGTCTTGCGCCCCTTGCCGCCGTGGGCGCCAATGGCTGCTGCACATTTTCCCGTAATCCGATTCGAAATTCCCCTTGTTCCAGACCCTCTCTTGCCTATGTCGAATATCCTCGCTAACGCCCGCACCCCCAAAGGTGCCTTGCTGGCACCGGTTTCCGAATAGGATATTCGAATCTTTCTTCCTAATCACTCCGGTATCGTTCCGTTGCTGTTGAGCCTTGACGCAACTGTCCTTCGATTATTCTATCGCCTTCCGCAGTTCGAAGCAGACCGTATCCACCTCGTCTTCCGTCATCACGCCGGAGAACGGCAGCGCCAGGCTCTGATCCCCCAACCGTTCGGTGACCGGAAAATCCCCCTCCCGGTATCCGAACCGGGTCCGGTAGAACGGCTGCAGGTGGATGGGCGAGAAATATTTCCGCGAGGGTATTCCGGATTCTTCCAGCTTTACGATCACCGCATCCCTGGAGGCCGGAGGCAGGATGCGGATCACATAGACGAACCAGGACGGCGAAGTGGTATAGGGCGCCACGGTCGGGAATCGGATCACATCCACATCCCGCAGCCGTTCTTCGTACCAGAACGCCACCCGTTTTCTTTTTTCCAGCAACTCCTGAAGCCGTTTGGCTTGTATGTGTCCGACGGCCGCACTCATTTCATCCAGCCGGTAGTTGTATCCCAAGCGATCGTGCTCCAGCCACAATGCATCCGGTTTTCGGCCTTGGTTTCGCAAGGACCGTGAGGTCTCTGCCCATTCCGCATTGTCCGTGACGATTACACCGCCCTCACCGGTCGTCATTTGCTTGTTCGGGTAAAACGCCATCACACCGATATCCCCCAAAGAACCCGCCATTCTGCCCTTATATTGGGCTCCGACAGCCTCACAAGAGTCCTCTATGAGGATAATATGGTGTCTATGCGCAATATCGCGCAATTGATCGAAGTCTGCTGTCTGCATAAACACATCCACCGGCAGAATTCCCTTTACGGACAATCCTTTCATCTCCCGCCCGCGCATGTTACGTGGGAGGAACCGGGCGGCTTCTTTTCCCCCCTTGAGAATCCCTTCGACCGCTTCGTCCACAGCCATCCAATTCAGGGTGCCCGTCTGGTCATCGACGTCGACGAAGACCGGCACGGCTTGCTCGTATAACAGACAATTGGCGGAAGCGACGAAGGAAAACGGCGAAGTAAGGACCAAATCCCCCGCCCCGATTCCCGTCGCGATGACCGCCAGATGCAAACCGGCGGTACCGGATGACACTCCCACGGCATATTGGGTACCTGCGATGCGGGCCATTTCTTCTTCGAACGCCTGGATCTGTCCGCCCATACTCAAATCCGTGGAATGGAGCACCTCCAGGACGGCGTCTATCTCCGCCTGAGTGATGTCGGGTGAGGACATGCGGATTTTCTGTTTGTTCACGCGAAACGCCTCCGGGAAATGGGTGGTTTACGCCTATTCTATCAGGTCCGGTTTCCAGCCTACGGGCAGGGAAAACAACGGGAGATGCCGTTCGGCCGGCGTCTATGCCTTCCGGCAACTCTCGGACCTTCCGGGTGACCCATCCCTTTCCGCCGGATCTCTCCCCGATGTGTCTACCGGTTTAAAAATTCCAAAAACCGTTCGATGGTGAGCGGAGCCGATCCCTCGTAGTGATTATTGATGTTCACATAGATCTCGGTCTTCCCGCCCCGTAGTTCGTCCACGATCCCCGCGATGGCCGCCAATGCAGCGTCGCGCGGACGAATGATCCGGTTCCACTCTTTCCCCGTATCGCGTTCCATCTTCTCCCGGTCCATTCCGTGCAGGCGGAAGATGATGATGGGAAACCCGCGGATACGCTTCTCCCATCTCCCCCAGACTTCCGCGATCGACGGCATCCAATACCCCTCCAACAATACCAGCGACCACCCGTGATCCATGAGGAATTCCAGAAACCGATCGTTCAGATAATTGCCGTTCCGGATCTCAACGGCGTAGGTTTGATCGCCGGGCAATTTTCCGCGGAACGCCGCCAATTGCTCCTCGAACACCTTCTGGGATTCCATCTTCCGTCGGTTAAGGTATTCAAATTGAAAGATGACCGGTCCCAGCAGCTTTCCCAGCGGCTGCAATGTCTTCAGGAACGCCGAGGTAAGTTCGGCGGACAGGAAATGGGGATTGGGCTTTCCCGGGGCGTCTCTTCCCCGCGTGTAGGGATGTGTGAGGGTGATGCTATTCGGCGATTTGACCGTGAACCGGAAATTTTTGGGGACCGAAGCTGCATATTCTTCGACGGTACGCGGTTCGGGCAACTTAAGCTTCCCCTTCGGGAACAACGACCAAAACCATTGGTCGATTTCCACGGTGTCATATTTCCGGGCGTATTCCGATAGGTGGTTCTTCACCCCATCCGAATACACCAGACCCTTCCAGGAGGGATATTTCCATGAACAAGTTCCTATCCGGATCTTGGCCATAATCGTGTTTTCCGCAAGAAACGCGGTATCTTTCAAACGAGTATTTCGGTGATTGTTTCCTCGCCCGTCTTTCCCATTTCGTAAACGAAAATGGCGTATCGTTCGTCGAGGACGGTCGGCGTCCATCCGTTCATCGGAAAGGTATGCGCCACCACCCGGGCTCCCGGCCGGAGGGTTTGCATCAGTCGTTCCTTCAACGATTGCAGGGCACCCGGCAGCAGAAAAACCGTCACCACATCGGCTCCCGCCACGGGAAACGACCGCACATTCCCCCAATGCACGCGGGCCCTTTCACGCAATCCCAACAAACGGATTAATAGATTAGCCAGCAAGCATCGCAGAGGATCGATTTCCACTCCCGCCGCCCGGGCCTGGAAATCCCTTGCGGCCAGGATGACGATCCGCCCATCGCCCGCCCCCAAATCGACGACCGAATCTTCCGGCTTAACCCCGGCCAGTTGCAGCATCCTGCGGGCGGCACGCAGGTTTGCCGGGATCCACGGTCCGCCCCACAACACCGGCAGGTACACCCACAGGACCATCAGCAGCGACGCCGCAATCGCCAATTGCACAACGAGCGTCCAGTGTGAAAGGATGAAATCGGCCCAACTGTCCATAGCGGTGCGAACTAACACAAATGGCGGATTTCCAGGAGATCCGCCAGGCTGTGGATTTCCCGGTCCGGCGCATCTTCGGCGGAAGCGGGTTCCGCATCCGCGTGCAAGCCGCCCTCGCGCCGTATTCGGACGGTGTACATGCCCGCTGCACGCGCGCCGCGGAAATCCTTACCCGGATTATCCCCCACGTAGGCGGCTTCGCCTTCCGTCAGCGACAGCATGGCGAGCATTCTCCGGAAAGACCGGGGACATGGCTTCCATTCCTCGCGGTCCGTTTCGCCCAGGATGATGACCGCTTCGATCCAGCGCCGCAATCCCAGAACCTGGATTTTCGCTTCCTGAGCCGCTTGCCGTCCTTCGGTGATCAATCCCAGCCGGAAACGCGGTTTCAACGCGTCCAATACCTGGACTGAATCCGGATAGCAGTTGATACGCGGCTTGTGGCGGCGGTAGATATCCACCATTTCCGGCAACAGGGAGGCCGGCTGCCCCTGCTCCGAAAGCCACCATTGGAAGGCATCCCTGCGAAATCCACCGTCGAAAAGCGCCTCCAATTGAGCCTGAACGATCGTCGGCGAAAGGCCCAGGCGGTTTTCCGCCCATTCCCCTACCGCCCGGAACCCGCTGTGCACATACTCCCGTTCGGGGTAAAGCGTATCGTCGAGGTCGAAGATCCAGGCGCTCAGCATGGGAAGCTGCAGCCGGCACTCGGCCCGGCGGTTTAAGTTTCTTCTTCCGTGAAGAAGAACGAATCATCGAAGCGGGTCAGGTACAGTCCCCGGGTATAGGATCCCAGCGGCGGTATGGTTTCCGGCCGGCCGTCCGCCTCGGCCAGGTACCACTTGGGTGAATCCACTCCCGCCGCAAAGCCCAGCGGACTGCCGCCGCCGAACCGGGCATTGATCTCCGTAAAAAACGGATCCCCGTTCTTCAGAATGCATTGCACCGTAATCGGTCCGCGAGCGTTTACGCCTTTTGCGGCGGCAAGGCAATGCCGCGCGATCCGTTCATCCCACAGCGTCACGCCTTTGGCCACCTCTCCGGCACGGATCTCGATCCGCCGCCGCAGGACCACCGCCCATACATCACCCGCCGCCGAACACACGACGTCGCAGGTGATCTCCGGCCCCGGCAAACATTCCTGAACGATCGGTTCTTCGACATAATCCAGAAAGAAATCCAATTGGCGATCGTCCGCCACCCGAAAGGCGCCGATGCCGGCGCTTCCCTGCCGCGGTTTGATGAACAGCGGGAACTCCGGGCGATCGCCGGCCAGATCCTCCGGCAGCCACGAGCGTGCCGCAGGGATTCCTTTCCGCCGGTACATCTCGTACGTCTTCCATTTATCCCGCGCCGTCTCCGCGCCGTCCGCATCGGGGGTCATCACCACCGCGCCGGCGGATTCGAATTTCCGCTTGTGTGCGGCGAGGATCGGGATATCCGGATCGATGAGCGGGAACACCATCCGCACCCGCTCACGGCGCACGATCTCGAGCAGCGCCGGAACATACCCCGGATCGGCGTACGGCGGCACGAGGTGCGTCGAATCAGCGACTCGGAAAGCCGGCGCCAAGCGGTCGATATCGGTGACGATGATCTTCCCCTTCAGGCGCAGCGACCGGTATGCGCGCTGGAAGGCCCGCAGCAGCTCCACCCGCCGGCCGGCGCTGGTAAACAGCACGTTCACTTCACGGGGTTTGCTTTTTGATGCCGATGGCAAGGTACCCTCCGGGAATTCGATCCGACTGCCGTCCGCCGGCAAGGATTCGGTCGCAGAAAACCAACGGATAAAAACACAGCGATGCGAGCGCCTTTGCCGGGAGGTAAAGCGCAGGCAGGAAACGCGAAAGGAATCCGGCGAGGAATTCCACTGCAATCCGGTACATGCCCGTTCCCGCCCCCACGGCGATTTCGACTCGTGTGCATTCCAATCCGGCTTGCTCGATCAACCGCCGGATCCCTGCGCGGGTGAACCGCCAATAATCTTCCGGCCCCGGATGGTAGCCGATGACGAACGGCGCCTGCAGGTAGAGAAAGCCGTCCGACGCCAGAACGCGCGCCGCTTCGCGCACCGCGCCGAACGGATCGGGCACATGCTCCACCGTTTCCTGCGTGACGATCCGCGAGAAGGCACCCGCGGGGAACGGTAGCGCCCGGGCATCGCCGACCACATCGACGGCGGACGTCGGCACCAGATCGACATTGACAAAGCGCCTGTCGATCCGCGTATCGCCGCAACCGAGATTGAGGCCGCGTCCGCCTTTCCATTCCGCGAGCAGCATCCGAAGGGCCTTCCGGACCCTGGGCGAATCGTTGTGGGCCGCCCAAAACGCCCTGACGAACCGCTTCCGGAAATCCGCCGTCATGCCGCACCCGTTCTGGAAAATCCGCCCCGCGACGTCAATTTCCGCATCAACTGCTCCATCTCCTTGGCCTGCCGTTCCCTTCCGAAATCACTTTCCACCGCAGCCCGGCCGTGCAATCCCATCGTTTTCGCCGCCGCCGGGTCGTCGGCCAGCCGGCGGACCGCGTCCGCCAGCTCCTGCGGACGACCGGGAGGGACCGCCAGCCCGGCGCCGGCATCTTCGACCACCTGGCGGATCACCCCATCGATGGCCAAGACAACCGGCCTTCCGGCCGCCATATAATCGAAAACCTTGTTGGGATAGGTCGTTCCGTACAGGGGAATCGGTTTGAGTATGGCAATTCCGCAATCCGCAGCGGCCAGGACTTCCGCCATTCCTTGTTTCGCCACCGGCGGCAGGAACAGAACGTTGTCCAGGTTCCGCTCCTCGGCCTTGCGCACCAGCCCGGGTTTTTCCTTTCCGTCGCCGACCAGCAGGAAGCGGATGCGCGGATCGTCACGCAGAAATTCGGCGGAATCCAGCAGAACGTTCAGATCGTTCGACATGCCGTGCGCGCCGGCATATACCGCCACGAATTTCCCCTTCAACCCGTGCCGTTTGCGGAAGGTTGTTCCTTCCGCGGCCGGATCGAACATCGTTGGATCGACTCCGTTGCGGATCAGCACGATGGCGGATCGCTCCACACCCTTGCCGGCCAGATGATCGATGAATCCCGGGGAGTTGACCACCAGAGCATCCGCCCGGCGGTACAGGAAGGCTTCCAACAGCAGAGCCAGCCGGATCAGCAGCGGATTTCGCAGAACACCGAGTTGTATGGCGAATGCCGGCCAGAGATCCCGCACTTCGAAGAGGAATTTCGCCCGTTTGATCCGGGCGGCCAGCCAAGCCGTAAACACCTGCGGCAACGGCGGCGACGTTCCCCAGATCAGATCGATGCCGGGCAATATCAGCGCCTGGAAAAAGGAGGACACCATGAACGAGAAAAACCCGATGGTGCGCCAAAAGAAAGACCGGTTGACGCTGCCCCACACCCGGCAGCGAATGACTTCCAATCCCGGCTCCAGGACTTCGCGGTGTTTATCCGTTACCCGCCGGCCGGTTTGGTATGAGAGCGGGCTGGCCAGGATCGTGACCCGATGGCCGGCCCGGACGAGCCGGCGGGCCATTTCATAATGGCGCGTGCCGCCCGGATCGTCCGGGCGCACGAATACCTGGTGGATCAACAGAATATGCATCGATTCGGGGGGATTCGCCATCGGCAGGGATTGTACCCCCGATGTGCCGATTTGGTAAAAAACACTCTCTGGATTTGCGGCTATCTCCGTTCCTCGTCCGGCGGTATGTGGACGGATGGTTCCTGCGATCCCCCGATTTCAAATCGGTTATGCACCGCCGAGAAGGTGCCGGGTCAGAACATCCCTCATCCCGGGATATCGGCAGTCGGGGGACAGCTTATGGTTTTTCCGCTTCAGCGGCGGTCAACCGGCGGAGCCAATGGCGATAGCTGCTTTTCACCGACCAGGATCCGCCGCATTTCTCCATGTGGCACTCGAAGGTACAGGGCGAAAGCGATCGTTGATGGACATACCCTTCGACGACCATCCGATCGGCGTTCACCCGCCGGATGCCGGTAAACCGGATGACCACCCCCATATCCATTCCAATCCCCCCACATGGATCTTCTCCGGTTGCCGTACGGTCCTTCCGCCAGAAGATACGCAAGGGGATATCCGCCGACGCGCGGGAAATGAACCGGCGAATTCCCCGGTTAAGTGACGGACGGCTGTCTGCGAGGTTCGCGGCATCCGCTTCCGTATACAGTATGGTCAGGTATTGGTCGGCTCGATTGCCCCGGCCGGAATCGTATCCTCCAAACAACCTGCCCAGCACCGCCCGGTAAATTTCGCCGTTTTCCCGTTCCGATTCCGTCCGGGAAACAACATCATCGGGTTCTGGTCTCTCCCTTGCCTGGGAATCCCTTCGCATCGGCCGGCTGATCTCGCGGTACAAGCAAACCCATTCGCTCTCCATGGAACGCCTCCCGTGGCGATAAGGTGTTCGATCGATTATGCATAGGATACGTTCGGGTTGGTTCGGAGGCGTTACAGCGAAGTTACTATATGGTGACAACTACCGAAGGAAAAGGCTATTTTCCGGGTTCCAGCCAGCCTTTTTGCGCCGCCACGGCGATGGCCGCCGCGCGCGAATCCACTCCCAATTTGTTATAGATGCTGCCCAGGTGGGCTTTGACCGTCCGCTCGGTGATTCCCAGAGCCGCCGCGACTTCCTTGCTGCGGTTCCCCTGCGCGACGGCAGCCAATACTTCCATTTCGCGTTCCGAAAGCACCCCTCCGCCCTGGGCGGTTTCCTTTGGCGGATGCGAGTCCGCTCCGCTTTCTCCCGTCGGGGTGCCATCCGCCCGCGAAAGGATGCGTTCCACGACGTCCGGCTGGAGGAGCATCTCGCCGCGCGCGGCGGAGCGGATCGACCGGAACAGCGTCCCGCGGTCGGTGTCTTTCAGCAGAAAACCCAGCGCGCCGGCCTGCAATCCACGGACCATCATATCGTCCTCATTGTAGGTGGTGAGGATGACGATCGCCGCCTGCGGATCCCTGCCCCGGATGGAGCGGATGGCCGTAAGGCCGTCCATTCCCGGCATCCGCAGATCCATCAGAATCACATCCGGCTTCAGCTCCTCGGCCAACCGGACGGCTTCCCCGCCGTCGGCGGCCTCTCCGACCAGCTCAAAACCTTCCTGCGATTCGAGAATCAGCCGCAAACCCTCGCGTACGATCCGATGATCGTCCGCAATCAAGATGCGGATGCGCGCTTCCTGAGATGTGTCCATTCGCCGGCTATCCTTTGGAACCCGTCCGGTCGGAATGTTCCGCACCCTCCACTCCGCCGCCGCTCATCAACGCCAGAAAGCGCTGTTTCGCCCTTTCCTCCATCCAGGATGCCCTGACCGAGTTTTCCGCTACGGTGCGGATTTCCTCCGGCGTGAAGTCGAACACATCCGCCAAGAGACGATATTCCTGTTCCAGGGAATTCCCGAACATCTTCGGATCGTCGGTGCTGACCGTCACCACAATCCCGCGGTCGAAATAGCGGCGGATCGGGTGGTCTTCGATTCGTTTGACGACCCCGGTGGCGACATTCGAAAGCGGACACATCTCCAGGGGGATTTGTCGTTCCACGAGGTAGTCCACCAGTTGCGGGTCTTCCTCCGACCGTATCCCGTGTCCGATGCGTTCCACGTGCAAGCTCCTTAACGCGCCCCAGACGCTTTGTGCTCCGGCGGCTTCTCCGGCGTGAGCCGTGGTATGGAGCCCCAACCGCCGCGCCTCGCGGTACACTTCTTGGTATGGTTCCGGCGGAAAGGATTGCTCGGATCCGCCCAGCCCGATTCCGACGATTCCCATGTCCCGGACTTCCTGCAGCTCCCGGAGTGTCCGGACCGCCGTCTCCGGCCCCATATTCCGGCATAGATCGCCGATCAGGGTTACTTCGACATCCGGAACGCGATCCAATCCGGCCCGGACGGCGCGCGTGATCTCCGGCAGTTTCAAACCGGCGTCGGCAAACCCCACTGGCGTGTAATGCGCTTCGGCATACAGGATGTCCTGATCCCGCAGGTCGCGCGCCACTTGTTCGGCGATATAGGTGAAATCATCGTATTCCCGCAGAAAACCGTTTTTCCATATCCAGGTTTCGATGAAGTGCGGGAAATCCCGGTAGATGAACCGCTTGCGGAGTGCTTCCATATCCGGAAGGGAAGGATCGCCGCCGTACTTCCGGATGAGTTCCCACAGGGCCGGATGGGGAATGGCCCCTTCCAGATGCAGATGCAGCTCGACACGCGGTGGACGAACGTTTGCAGTCATCGGCTTCAACCCTGTCACCGGCGCTCCGTGACTTTCCCCGGCACCCTGCGATGACCGGCGTTCCTTGCTCTCCCGGTTGCGATGTCACCGGATAAGGGCGTCAGGCTTTTTGCGCTTCGATGTAGAATCGGTGCTCCTTAACCGGAAAGCTTCCGTTTTTTTGGATGGCGTTGTGGATCTCCGCCAGTTGATCATAATATTTTCCAACAGAAAAATCCGTAACCTGCCACGCAATGGTTTTTAAATAATACACAACCGCCCCGATATCCTTAAATTCGGTCGCCGGGAATTCCTCCTTGCGCTGGACGATCCGCAATCCGACATCCTCCAGCTGCTTCGCCGCCAAGTCCAGCGTCCACAAAGCGGAAAGGGCGTCGGATTGCACCCGCAGCGCCTCGTTCAATTGGACGCAGTTGCGCCCTCCCACCTGCTGGGTGACAAACCATCCCCCGGCCGCAAGGACCCGTTGGATCTCCGCCGCCAGGATGCCTCCATGGCGGTTGATGACCAGTTCGAATGCCCCGTCGTCGTAGGGTAATTGCATCACGGCGTGGGTGCTGACCACCTTCACCCCCAGCGGCTCCAGCCGTTCCGTGGCGACCGGAATATTGGGCGGATGTCCCTCCGTGGCGCAGACAGTTCCGGGAAACGGCTGCAGCGTCTCCAGGAACTCCCCGCCGCCCGTGTCGAGATCGAGCAGCGATTTCGCCCCCTTGATCTTCTCCATGACCTTCTTGCGGTAATCCCAGGAAGGCGGGGTCTCCACCATGCGTTCGGCCAGGAAGGAGAAATCCCATCCGGAAAACTCCCGGTCGCTGGCTTCCCGGATGAGTTTTTCAAATTGCTCTTTATTTTGGATCATGAGTCTTCCGTTCCATGAACAGGGTTTCCACCAGTCTGCGCGCTTTCTCCTCGGCGAGCGACGGGTAGGCGAATTTCCACCGGGCGGCGGTCTTCCGGGCCAATCCGCCAAAGAGGTCCATCGTCGCCCCTAGTGCGCGCCAAACCTCTTCCGCATCATACCGGGCGAACACGCGCGGCAGAGCCGTTCGTGCTTCTGGGGCCGCCCATTCTTCCAGAAACCGGCCCCGCATCCAGGTATCCACCACTTCCCCCCGCGCGGCCTGCGCATGCCATTCTATCATCCGCCGAAGCAGGTTCTTCATATAGGCATCGCAACAGGAATGCGCCACCCATAATTCCCCCCGCCGCAGATGATTCGCGGTCCAGGGCGCGTGGTACCAAAAATCGTTCACCAGGTTCAGGAATTCGGATTCCGGCGGCCGGGTCGCGGACGGCGGCGGTGTTTGCGCCAGCGCTTGAACTGCGGGGGAAAAACCGTCCTTATCCACCAGGAAGCGGAAACCGCGGCGGACGATATCCGCCAGGAGCGGCGGAGGGGGCCGATCCGAACCGGCCTGGAATCTCTCCGCTGCCACCGGGGCAAAATCCACATCCAGGCCCCCCTCGAAGAGTGCACGGCGTTCGAACCCGCCGTCCGGTGTGGGTTCCACGAACGTGATCCAGGGCGTCCCGATGTGCTGCAGCCATGCGCCGCTCTCCAGCAATGGACGGGGGTCCTTTGCCGCCAGGATCAGGTCGAGGTCGGACCATTCATCGGCCGGGTGGTCTTTGCGCGCCTGCGATCCGATCATCATCACCGCCCGGAGATTGTCTTCACCTTCCGCCCAGGCGATAATCCGCTCGATCAACCGGTCATACTGCGCCGTCTTCCGTTCCATTATATGCTCCCGTTTTCCTTTCTTACTTGACCTTCGCCTCCAAATGCAAATCCGCTGCCCCTATCCCGCTTCCAGCACGGCGAAGATCCGCTCCATCGCCCAATCGATCTCCGCTTTTCGGATGATCAGCGGCGGCGTAAAGCGGATCACATGTTGATGCGTTTCCTTGCACAACAAGCCCCGCGCCATCAACCGCTCGCAAAAGCGGCGCGCGCCGCCCGCCTCCTCATGAAGTTCCATGCCGATCATCAGCCCCCTGCCGCGGACTTCCCGAATGAGCGGGCTTCGGATCTCACGCAAACGTTCCAGGAAATATCCTCCCACTGCGGCGGCATTTTCGATCATCCCTTCTTCCACCAACACGCGCAGGGCGGCGCGCGCCACGGCGCAGGCCATCGGATTGCCGCCGAATGTGCTGCCGTGATCGCCCGGTTGGAATACCCCCAATACCTCCTTGTTCGATAGCACGGCGGATACCGGATAGAACCCGCCCGAGAGCGCCTTGCCGATCAGGGTCAGGTCGGATTCAATTCCCTCGTGCTCCTCGGCCAGCATCTTCCCCGTCCGTCCCAACCCGGTTTGGATTTCGTCCGTGATCATCATGATGCCGTGCTGATCGCAAATCCGGCGCACATCGCGCAAATATCCGTCGGGCGGCAGGATGATCCCCGCTTCGCCCTGGATGGGTTCAAGAAGAATGGCCACCGTTTCGGGTCTGACGGCCCGTTTGAAGGCATCGGCGTCGCCGAAGGGAATCGTCACAAAGCCCGGCGTGAAGGGTGCATAACCCTCCCGGTACTGCGGCTCGGAACTGAACCCGACGATGGTGATCGTCCGGCCGTGGAAGTTGTTTTCACAGACGATGATTTCCGCGCGCCCCTCGGGAACGCCCCGCTCCCGGTATCCCCATTTGCGCACCGCCTTGATGGCCGATTCAACCGCCTCGGCGCCGCTGTTCATCGGCAGCACCGTGTGCGAATGGGTTAATTCGCACAGCTCCCGATACAACAACCCCAACTGGTCGTTGCGGAAGGCTCGGGAGGTAAGGGTCAACTTCTCCGCCTGCTCGCGCATCACGGCGGCGATTTTCGGATGGCAATGGCCCTGGTTGACGGCGGAATAGGCCGACAGGCAATCCAGGTACTTGTTGCCGTCCACATCCCACACCCAGATGCCTTTGCCGTGCGTTAACACCACATCGAGCGGCTGGTAATTCATGGCCCCGTATTCATTTTCCAGCCGGATGAAATCACGGGTTTGCATGATGGCCTGCCTGTTCCCGAGGATGGATGAATTTCTTCCTGCAGAGCAATGCTTTTCTACCATAAAAAGGATAAAAGACACAGAAAAGCATTCTGCGCCTTATTCCATTTTATGGTAATGTTTTTCCACCTTTTCGTTCCGCAGAGGACGGAAATATGAGTGATCTGTATGAGAATATTTACGCCGTCACCCGAACCATTCCGCGCGGCAAGGTCGCCACGTACGGGCAAATCGCCAAACTGGCCGGGTTGGGCCCGCACGCCCGGATGGTGGGGTACGCCCTGCACGCCCTGACTCCGGAAAAGCAGGTGCCGTGGCATCGGGTGGTCGGTTCGGGCGGGAAGATCAGCCTGCGCGGCCCGGGGTACGCCGTTCAGCGGGAACTGCTGGAATCCGAAGGGGTGGAGTTCACCCAAGCGGGGAAGATACCAATGGATCGTTTCGGTTGGAAGAAAACCTGATCCGCCGTCTACCCGGCGATGTTCACTTTACGCGCGCGATGGGAAGCCAGCAACTGATAATCCGCGATGGGCATTCCCCCGCCGCTGTCAGGGAAAGGGACAGTGCGGGGGTCTTCTGGGCGTAGTACAGCGAACGCCAGCCACGGATCGCCGCCGGCACGGGTCCATCCTGTTCCTCTTCGCCATCCACCATCTCCCCCGCCCGGTACACACTCCATTGCGCCGGCCGGTCGGTCCACACCATCAGCGCCAGCATGCCGGCGGGCGTCCGCAATCGCAAACCAACTCCGGCCCCTCCTTCCCAACCCGGCATATATTCACCGAGGATTCTTCGGAATGCGGCCTGCCCGACCGGCTTAATCCGCCGCCAGGCATAGTCCGGAATCAACCAATGCAGGCGCACTTGGTGCGATCCTCGGCCGAGGATCTCATCGTAGACGATCCAGCAGTCCCCCGGACGGGATTCCACGGAGCGTCGATGGACGACTCCCAATCTGCGGTAGCCGTCGTGTTCGCCCCGCCATATGCCTTCTCCGGCACACGCACCCCTGCCCTGGGCAAAGTACGTCCACAGGAAGCGCCCGCTCCGCGTCATTTGGTCCTTTCCGTCGACCATCGCGGTGTTGTGCACACCGGTGAACGCCAATCCGTTGCGCCAAGGTCCACCGCCGCTGTACAGGTAGGAACCGGCGTCTGCGGCCACGTTTTCCCCCCGCCACCACATATCCACATGCAGCTGATCGGCATGCGCCGGCCGTTCCCGAAAACGTGCGCAGCGGACAACCGCCCGGGAATCCTTCCCGTATACGATGGACAAACCGGCGCGGGGCGCGGCATAAGTCGCTTGCGGCCTTTTCCTTCTCGCCGCAGACGGCCGCTTCGCCGCCCGCAAGGCATCCGCCCCAAGCCACCACACCGCATCTTCGTTCCACGGACCATCCGGGAAGATCTTTTCCTTCCAGCGCCATACGGAGAGAGTCTGCAACAACGGCCGGTAATCCTCATACCCACAGGCATTCGTCGGGAGGAACAGCGATCCATCGTTGTGGCCGAAGTTGGGGATACGGCCCGTGCGCGGATCGATCATCCGAGTCAGCAGGTCGATCGACCGGTCGACACACCGGTAGAGCGTGTCCGGCATCGGCCGGCCGTTCAATTCCGCCAGCCGCATTGACCAAAGGTACAGCTGCAAGGCCAGGCGGTGGTAATTGTGGGAATGCTGGATATATCCGCCGTCCGGGAAGAATTGGCCGGCGGTTTCCTTCAGCAGCGTTCGCCCCCGCCGCCGCCATTTTTCGGCGCGCGGCAGATCCGGAAACATCACACCGATGGTGAACAATCCGGCGGCTTCAGAGATCAGGTGGTTGTTGTTCTGGGCGCGGGCGTATGCCAGGGAGGCTTCGATCCGGCGTGCGTGCAGATCCAGGGCGGCGATCATCCGAGCCGCCCGTTCCTTCGTGGTGGCGGACAAACGCGCGAAAGCGCGGATGCCGAAGACCCATGCCATCGCGCGCAGGGCGGCTTCCTGGGCCGACATCCACTGCGGTCCGGCATTCGGCGGGTTGGCGGTCATCCAAGATTCCACCAGGCGCCAGAAGGCTTCCGCTGCCCGCTCATCCCCATGGAACGCATAACAGCGCGCGAGCCGGAAAACGAAGCTGAAACGGGAAAGCTCCCATACCCCCTTGATATCGCCCCCCGAGCGATCGTCCTCCTCCGTCCAATGACGGCCGGCATCCCATACCTCGCCCGACAGCGGATTGTTATTCCACGCCGGCGGAAAACCGCATTCCCGGGTTCCATCCTCCCACAACCGGAAGATCCCTTTGCGCAAGCTGCGGATTTCCCGCGCAAGCGGCGCAGCCGCCCGCGGTGAAATCCGGCGCAAATCCTTCCGCAGGACGGACGGATCGCCGATGAAGAAAGGCGGTTGCGAACCCGGTTTCCAATCGGCGCAGGCGTCCGGCAATCCGCGGACGGCCGAGTCCCAACCGCCGGTGGGAGTCCGCCGCCGGCTGATTCCGCCAAGAAGTTCCAAGCGATACCGGGCGTACCAGAAGGCGGAACGCCATCCGATCACACGAATTGTCTGCAGAGGATTCATCCTTCCGCCGCCGTTCAAACCGGTACCCGCCGGCGATGTTCCCCGACGGGTACCGGAAAAGGAAAGGCTATCCGTACGTTATGGGTGCCGGCCGATGGGGTATTATCCCTCCATCCGGGATTGAATGGTTTCGGCCAGTTGAATGATCTCATCCATTTCCACGCTGTCATCCCCGTAATAGAACAACACCAGCACGGCCTCACGGTAGTGCCAGATTATGAAGTATCCTGCGTAGGACGAATCCGACTGATCGAAGCCGGCGCTTTCCTCGCCGATCAGCGGAACATCCACCGCGTCGTTTTCATTTCCCGATTCGTACACCAGCTCATCGTATGCAACCTGGGCATAGGCGGAATCCTGGAATACCAGGATCATGTTGAGGTACATCTGATCGTCCGGCGAGCTGAACATGCAGATGAAGGCCTTTTCCAAGTTCTCCGTGACAGCCGAATCAAACTCGTCTTCCATCGACTCGAGTAAAACTTCATAATTCGGGATATCGACTTCTATGAACCCTTCCGGCAAATCCGACGCTTGCAGCGCGATGTCCTTCAAGTCGCGGTCCGCCAAAGGCATGGGTGTCAAGGTCGCCGTCGGAGAAGGCGTGATCGTCGGCGTAGGCGTTTTTGTGGGGGTGCTCGTAGCCGTCGGCGTCGGCGTTGACGGCGATATCAGTTCCTGGATGGAGGCACAGCTTAACAGCGGAATCAAGCAAACCAGCAGCAATCCCAAGTCCCTTTTCGTCGGTTTCCCGTTCCATCGAATGGTCATGTGTCCTCCTCGTTCCTCTTCGAACCGCTTTGGATATTCACCGGATGCGGAACGTGCACGTTCCTCGGTTTTCGATCCTGCCTTTGGACCGCACGATCTCCAACAGCCACGGGAAGAATGGTCATCCGGCGCCGACGATGTGTTCGACGGTTTTCCGGCGCACCGCCCGAAGCAGCGCAAAGGTCGCCCGTGTGCTGGCGAATAGATCGTCGGCCGGGATGGGAGCCGGATTGCCGTCCGCTATCGAACGTATGAACGCGGCCCATACCCGGCGGTGGCCCTTATCCTGCCCAGTGGGAGCGTTTCCAGTCCGCCGTCTTCCCGCGCGCCAGATTTCCAGGGTGCGGAAGTCGTCGATCACCGCCACCCGCTCGCCGCAGAACACTTCGATGCGCTCCTTGGGGAACGCCCGGTCCCCGGCCGAGGTGTAGATCAGGCTGCCGACCGCGCCGTTGGCGAATTCCAACGTCGCGGCGAAATTATCTTCCGTATCCACTCCGAACGCGGGCGTTCCGGAGGCGAAGACTCGCACAGGCCGCGCTCCGGCCAGGAAGGCCATCAGATCCACAAAATGACAGGCTTCCCCGAGAATCCGGCCTCCACCCTGTTCCGGATCCTGGGTCCAATGCCCTCTCGGCAACGGGCCGGCATTCACCCGTACGGCGAGCACCGGCGGTTCGCCGCTCTCGGAAATCATCTTTTTCACCTGCACGGTTAATGGGGCGAATCGCCGGTTGAATCCGACCATCAGGATGCGCGGCTCCCGTTCGGCGGCTTGCCTCCAGGCTTGCTCGACCTCCGCCAATTCCTCCTCCCGCAGCGCCAGTGGCTTTTCGCAAAAGACGTGCTTTCCGTTTTGCAGTGCCTTCACCGTCAGACCGGCGTGCAGATGATGGCGGGTGAAAACGGCCACCGCATTGATCGCCGGGTCGTCCAGGACATCCGCCGGATCCGACGCAGCGCGCTGGAAACCGAAATCCTTTGCGGCCCGCGCCGCGGTCAACCCACCCGCCGAGACAATCGAGATTTTCTCGATCCGCCGGATGCGGGCGACGGCGGGCAACGCGACCAGGGTGGCAAAATTGCCCGCCCCCAACACTCCCAAGCGGACATCTTCCGCGGCGCCCGCCGCAGCTGCGGCACCGGCATCCACCGCTACCTTCCGGCCGGGTTGTGAATCTTTTGGATAGGTCAGCACCACCCCCAAAAAGGGCTTTTCCGGTCGGGTTTTCCCCGAAATCAGGCGGTACGCGCGGCCGGCGTCCTTTGCCGGGAAGCGGTGGGAAATAAGGGGTGCGACAGCGACCTTCCCCGCCGCGACCATCCCGAGGAAGGATTCCAAATTGCGTTGTTCGGTCCACCGCACGTAGCCGTACGGGTAATCCACGCCGGCTTCCTCATACAACAGGTCATAGCGGCCGGGCCCGTACGAACGCGAAACGCGGAAGGCGATTTCCTTTTCGTAATACGGTTTCCGTGGAATGGTCATACCGGTTGCGCCGACGGCGACCACCCGGCCACGATCGCGGGATATAGCGCCGGCCAGCGCCAATGGATCGGAGGAAGCCGCGTCCGCACAGACGATGACCGCATCCACCCCCCGCCCGGCGGTGAAGGAACGCGCGGCATCTTCGGCATCCTCGCGCGTCACCGCCGTATCGACACTCAGCCGTTTGGCCGCCTTCACCCGCGCCGGATCAAGATCGATTCCCAACACTCGGCATCCCGCCGCGGCGGCCAGCTGGACGGTCAGAAGCCCCAACACGCCCAATCCGATCACGGCGATCGATTCCCCCAAGGCGGCTTCACTCAGCCGGAATCCGTGCAACGCGACCGCGCCCAGGGTGGCGAACGCCGCTTCTTCAAAGGTGACGCTCTCCGGAACCGGCGCCAACAAATTCACCGGCACGGATGCGAATTCGGCATGTACGGCGTGCCCGCCCCCGGCGCAGGCTACGCGGTCGCCCGGATGGTATTCGGATACGCCTTCACCGGTTTCCACCACCGTCCCGGCGGAGGAATAGCCCAGCGGCATCGGCTGCGAAAGCCTCTTGAAGGCGGCATTCACAGCCGTCAGTATGCCTTCACGACGCGCCTTCTGCAGCACCTGGCGGACGAGATCCGGACGGGAACGCGCCTTTCCCAACAGCGACCGCGATGCGAAATCCACAACCATCCGCTCGGTGCCCACCGAAACCACGCTGATCGCGGTCCGCACGAGTACGGCGCCGGGCGGCGGTTTCGGACACGGAACATCGACGATCTCCGTTCGTCCGTTGCGGATGTTTTGGACAACTTGTTTCATCTATCCCTACTCCCTGCAGCGCATCGAGTCGGTCGGATCCCGGGCCGTTCGGCATCGTCGTCCGGGATCCTTGCCGTAACCCTCTGTCAATCCGGAAAACGGCTGCAAAACCCCTGAGTACGATGAGGATCCCGCCGCATTCGCATCATTATATACGCATTGCGGCGCACCATACGCCGGACTCCGCTGCATCCGGAAACGCCTCCCCGGCTCCGCACGGGCTCCAGGGATCGGCGATCGAATACCGGATCAGGTGATCATCGCCCGATAGAATTGCTCGACTCTTCCCATCACGCCGTTCCATTCCGCACGATCGGCGATGATCTTGCGATTGCGCCGGGCGGCTTTTTTTCGCAATTCGGGATCCGATGCCACCCGGATGATGGTGCCGGCAACCGTTCCCGGTTCTCCGGGTGGAACCAAGGAACCGTTTCTTCCATCGGAGATCCAATCCCCAAGGGAATCCAGTTTTCCGCAAATCGGATAGCATCCGCAGGCCATGGATTCCAGCAAGACGTTGGGAATTCCATCATGCACGGTCAGCGACACCATGATCGACGAAAGGCGGAACAACCGCGATATGTCCTCCTGAGAAAGCACCGGCAGGAGAGTGACATGTTTCCTGATACCCAGCCTGCGGATCCATTCTTCGGCTTCCGCGCTGCCCTCCATCCGCAAAGCGAGGAAATGAGCCTTTGGTATAGCTTTGCAGACTTCTGGTATTGCCTGGAAGAAAGTATCCGTGCGAGCTACCCCGCGGATTCCACGCGGATTCACTATGAAAAATGCATCTTTCGGAAGAGCGAACTTTTTTATCAGCTCGGAATCAGCCTTTGCCTGGTAAAAAATATCTGTGCGGATGCCGCCATTACCTGGTTCCACCATTGTCATTGTGTCTATGCGCAATCCCCAATCAAATGCCAGCTTTATATCCCTTCTGCAATCTGAGTGGAGCCCATCTGTTTTCCGCATTGTGCTTTTTGTCAGTATGGACATCATCGGCGAAGAACGGGCATGATATGTGAAATCGTCCCCCCAGACAGAGACCAACAGCGGAAACGAACCGCCGGAGTCACCCAATCCCTTGGCTTGCGCAGCGACCATACCTTCCTGCGGAATCCGCATGGCGTGAAGGAGATCCGGCTGGATCTCGGCCAACATTTGGTTCAGCTTCCTGGCCCGCGCCTCCAGACGGAAGGGCATCCACCAATGCCGGACGATAGTCGCCGCCGGGTGCAATAATCGGCTCTTGCGTGAGATTTTTACGCCCTGCGGAAGTTCCGGAAATATGGGAAGCACCTGGAAAGACGCCAACCCGCCAAGCGGCGGTGCCGCCGGACGTGAAGAAATCCAATGCACCGCATGGCCGTGCTCCACAAACCACCGTATCCAATTCACAGCGATCGGGCTGCGAGCATCCGCTAAAAACGCCAGGTTCACGATTCCTTCGCCGCCTTTCGAGCCGCAAACCGCATTGCCTGCAGAAATCCGTCGATCATTTTCTCCATCGTCGCCGTCCGGCGGACGATCCGCCGGGACGCCCGACCCATACGCGCCAGCCGGCCGGGATCCGCGAGCGCTTCGCGGAGTGTCCGCAGCAAGGCCTCGTCGTTCCCGGGAGGCAGCAGCCAGCCGTTTTCACCATCCCGGATGAGCTCTCTCTGACTGCCGTCCGCGTCCGCCGCGG
>JBJYXS010000385.1:0-5273 GCA_046260075.1 Anaerolineales bacterium
CCGCGAACGTGGTTTGACCGGCATGCTTGGCCCGAAGGGTTTTGGCCCGCTCGATGGATACGGCATGTTAGTCGACGGCTTCGAACATCGGCAAACCATGATGATGTCGTCCTACAACCCCGATTATTACCCGCGGCACATGGAAGCCCTGGGGTTCCGCAAGGAGGTGGATTTCATCTCCTGCTCGATTCTCCGGGAGGCCATGACCTTTCCCGAACGGCTGTACCGCATAGCGGAAAAGGTGCAAAAGCGAGGGACGTTCCGTGTGGTGAACTTTAAAAATAACCGTGAGATGATGGCCTGGATGCCGCAATTCATCGACGCCTACAATAAAGCCTTCGTGAAAAATTGGGAATATTATCCGCTTTCCAAGCGCGAGATAAAATTCGTCGCCGATAACATCTTCCAATTGCTGCACCACGATTTGAACAAGATCATCACCCATAAGGGCAAGCTGGTCGGGTTCGTGCTGGCCTTCCCCGACGTCTCGGCAGCGCTGCAGCGGATCCGCGGTTACATCCCGCCCTTTTCCTTCCTCGACGCTCTGCCCACCCCATGGGCCCTGATCGACATCCTCCGCGAAGCCCGCCGCACCGATTGGCTGGCGCTCAACGGCGGAGGCATCCTGCCGGAGTACAAAGGACTCGGCGGCAACGTGCTGCTGTATACCGAGATGGAAAAAACGCTCAACAGCCGCATGCAGCAGTTCAAATACGGCGAGCTGTGCCAAGTCGCGGAAACCGCCAAGGAGATGCGTTCGGATCTGATCAACATAGGGGGAAAGCCGCACAAGAACCACCGGGTGTATTTCCGGGATATCTAACCCCCGCCCTTCCCGGGCCCGGTAACGATCTCGTAGAACAAGGTTGGAATAAGAAACCCGCAAGCCGCCCGATGGCTGGAATATGGCGAGTGGTTTTCCACCGGCGCTCCCCGGGAGCCCGATCGAGAGGGCATTTTGGTTTCCGCGGTAATCGGCCTGTCGCTTAATTAACGGCGGATTAATATCCGATTTCCTCGCCTATGGTAAAATACGCACAGACAAGTCTTCGGGTGCCCCCCTCACCCGAGGACTTGTCTATTTTTCGCGGGACTCGTTTCCCGGGCGGGATTGCCTATTCCCTCTTCCCGGTGTAGACTTCACCCGATTTGTTATGCGCATTCTGGTAATTTCCGACATCCATGCGAATCTCACCGCCCTGGACGCTGTGCTCGAAGACGCCGGGATGTTCGATGCCGTATGGTGCCTGGGGGATTTGGTCGGGTACGGGCCGGACCCTAACGAATGCATTGACCGGATCCGTGAATTCCCGGATATGTTATGCATCGGCGGAAACCACGACAAAGCCGCCGTCGGCGATCTTTCCCTGGACGCCTTCAACGGCGAAGCCCGCCGGGCTCTGGAATGGACCAACCGCCAGCTGACCCCTGAAACCAAGCAATTCCTTCACGATCTGCCGGAGCGCCTGATCCAGGAACCCTATACCCTCGCCCATGGAAGCCCCCGACGGCCGCTGTGGGAATACCTCCTGGACGCTCCGCGGGTCCAGACCAGTTTTTCGTTCTTTAAAACCCTGTATTGCCTCGTCGGCCACAGCCATGTGGCGATCGCCTTCCAACTCAATGAGCGGAACCGCTGCGTCACCTACCTTCCCTCCCACAGCAGTTCGTTCGTCTTGGGCTATCAGCGCATGATCCTCAACCCCGGGTCCGTCGGCCAGCCACGGGATCAGGATCCGCGCGCCGCTTATTCTCTTTTGGATACCGATTCCATGGAATGGGAATGGCATCGGGTGGAATATTCCATCGAAAAGGTTCAATCCCGCATGCGGCTGGCCGACCTGCCCTCCCGGCTGATCCTGCGTCTCGAGGAAGGCTGGTAGATAGGGGAACCTCCTGGAACCCGCGGCGTCCTTTCGTCGTCGGTTAAGGTATAGTCCGCAATGCCGGAGATCCGGCAAGGAGGAGAAATGAAAAAAACAGCCTGTTTTCTCTCACCGATCCTCATCCTTCTGCTCAGCGCCTGCGGCGCCGCCATGTCGGCGTCCCCGGGTTCGACAGCGGAACTCTCCGAAGGGGGATGGAATGCCGTGGTCGGCGACGTGGAAATGGACAGGATGGCCCCGCAAGCGGCCGCCCCGGCGGAGGATTTCGCCTCCGAGAAGTCCGTACCTGATTCCTCCGAACTTCAGGTCGTCAACCCTTCCGACCGGATCGTACTCTACGATGCCTCATTGTCCCTCGTGGTAAACGACCCGTCCGAGGCGGCATCCGAAATCACCGATATGGCCTTCGCCAAGGGCGGTTGGGTGGTGAACTCGAACATCACCCAGAGCGTGTACGGACCGGAGGGGAAGAAATACTATGCCGGCGATATCTCCATCCGCGTTCCGACCACCAGTTCCGACCAATTAAAGGCGACTCTGGCCGAGATCGAGGCGCTGGCGGTGGAAGTGGAAAGCCGGACGATGACCGGCCGCGACGTCACCGCTGAATACATCGACACGCAGTCCCGGTTGGAGAACTTGGAGAGATCGGCGGCCCGCCTTCAGGAAATCATGGACGAGGCTGTCGATACCGAGGCCGTGCTCCAAGTGGAAATGCAGCTGCGCCAAGTGACAAGTGAAATCGAGGTGTTGACAGGCCAGATCCAATTTTACGATACCGCCTCGCAATACTCGCTCATCACCATCCACCTCCGGCCCTATATCCCATCGCAACCGATCCAGATCGCAGGTTGGCACCCGGAGGGCGTGGCCAAGGAAGCGTTTGAGGATTTGATCCACAGCCTGCAGAACCTGGTGGATTTCCTCATCCGGCTCGGCATCTGCGGCGTCCCCGCCCTTCTGATCATCATCCTGTTCATGACGCCCTTCTTCCTTATTGGTCGGTTCTTCTACCGTCGATACAAGAAGACTCACCCATAAACGGATATCCCTTCCCGAACGAAAAAGCCCGGGTAATACCGGGCTTTTTCGTTCCGCCCGGCGCAACCGGCCGCAAGTACGGCGGGTGAAGGCATCCGGAAGAGGAGAACACCGCCCGGCGGTATAATTTTCTATGCACCACTTGGTGCACCCAGGAGCCGAACCGCCGTGATGCCCGCCGCCGGGCGGATCCGCTTATTCCGGAGTCGATGTGCCACTTCATCACAGGTTCCCGCCGGACCCATTTGTTCAACAACGCCAGCGGATGGTCCGGAATCAGATCGAACGACGCGGCCTGAGGGACAAACGGGTGCTTGCCGCGATGCGTGCGGTTCCGCGTCACCACTTCCTCTTCCAAGGCGAACAAGCTGCTGCGTATGACGATACACCGCTGCCGATTGGTTGCCGACAGACCATCTCTCAACCGTACATTGTGGCGTTCATGACCGCGGCGTTGAAACTCAAGGGAGAGGAGAAGATCCTCGAGATCGGTACCGGTTCCGGGTACCAGACAGCGATCCTGGCCTGTCTTGCCCAAACGGTGTTTTCGATCGAGCGGATTCCGGAACTGGCGGAACGCGCCCGTAAGAACCTGGGAGCTTTAAACATCAACAATGCAGATGTCGCCGTCGGCGACGGTACCCTCGGATGTCCGGATCGGTCACCTTTCGATGCCATCCTGGTCACGGCGGGCGCGCCTTCCGTACCCCAGCCGTTGCTCGATCAATTGTCGCCCGGCGGACGCTTGCTGGCCCCCGTCGGGGGGAGGAATATCCAGGAATTGGAGATGTGGACCCGGACATCCAATGGATACTCGGAACGGCGGTTGATATCCGTCGTGTTCGTACCCCTGATCGGCGCTCACGGTTGGGAGGATATTTAATCTCCTTGGGCAGGCATAAACCTATGAAAACTCACTTTTTCACCTGGCGCCGCTTTACTGCCATTGACCAGCCGCTGCACATTCTCGCAGCGGTCCTGTCGGTATCGGTGTTGTGCGCCTGCAACGTAAATGTTCCAGGCTTTCCCGCGATCATCGCGCCGACCGTCACGACAACCCCCACCTCCAGCCCGACACCTACGGTTATTCCCGCCGAAACCGCCACACCGACTATTTCTCCCACCCCGCTCCCGAAGGTGGAGCGGGCCGTGATCATCAGCCTCGATGGCCTGCGACCCGACGGATTGCTGCGCGCCAACATCCCCCGAATCAGCGTTTTGATCAACGGCGGCGCGAGCTCCTTTACCGCCCGCACCGTCCTTCCCAGCGGGACGCTTCCGGGGCACGCTTCCATGGTCTCGGGCCGCTGCGTATCCCAGCATGGCATCATCTGGAACGACCTGGTCCCCTCCAACGAACCCTTACAGGGACCGACCGTTTTTTCCATCGCCAAAGACGCCGGCTTGCGCACCGTCATGGTGGTCGGGAAGGAGAAACTGATTACGCTGGCCCGTCCCGGAACGGTCGACTCATTCCGTTATGAACCGGATAGCGTCGACGAGCGAATCGTCCAGACGGCGCTCGATGAAGCCGCCAACGGGTTCGGCATTCTCTTCGTGCATTTCATCCTGCCGGATTACTTCGGCCACCTTAATGGATGGATGTCCGCGGAATATCTGCACGGCATCGATCGCGACGACGCCGTTGTCGGCACCTTGGTCGACGGACTGGAAACACTCGGCCTGTTGGAGGATACGTTGATCGTCCTGACCTCGGACCACGGCGGGCACGACTTCACCCATGGGACCAATCTGAAAGAGGATATGACGATCCCATGGATAGTGTATGGTGCCGGAGTGTTGGAGGGGTTGGCGCTCGAGGTCCCCGTATCGATCATGGATACGGCGGCCACTGTGGTCTGGGCGATGGGATGGCCCGTTCCCGCCGACTGGGCGGGAAGGCCGGTGGTGGAAGCATTCGGCCTGCGCGCCGAGCAGGTTCCCGTCCCCACGGCCGATCCGTACCGCTGCGGAATATAACCGCGCGCAGTGCGGCGCCCCGGCGCATCATTCGCCGGCGATGACCACGCGGTCCTTTCCCTGTTCTTTGGCTTTGTACAATGCGGCATCCACGGCGGCCAGCAGGGCGTCGCGCGTTTCACCGTGTATCGGGAAGGCGGCCACACCGACGGAAACGCTCATCGCGCCCAATGACCGTCCCTGATGCGCAAATGTCAATTTGCGGATCCCTTCCCAAATTTGATGGGCGCGTTGCGTGGTGGCCTCCAACGAGGCGTTCGGAAGGATGAGTATGAACTCATCCCCTCCGTACCGGCAGGAGATATCTCCGGTGCGGACATTGGCGTGGAGCCAATGTCCGAGCGTTTGCAGCATCGCGTCGCCCGC
>JBJYXS010000385.1:5373-7786 GCA_046260075.1 Anaerolineales bacterium
CCCTCCTTCCGTCTTCCGCGCAGATGAAGCAATCCGATAGCCTTACCCTGGGAAAGTAACGGAACGCAGAGGTATACGGATTCCTCATCGGGTGCGGGATTGAGATGGCGGCACGATACACCCAATTGGACCGCATAAGCTGTGTTGTATACCTGCTTGCTCTGCAAGCCTTTGCACTCCTCGGGCGGAAAGGAATCCGCTACACCGGGATTTGTCCCCCAGCGTGCGATGCATTCCATCTGCCCTTTCTGTTTTTCCAACAAATACAATTTCCCCGTATCCACGGGGATCAATCTTCCCATCTCGCGCGAAATGACGGGGTAGGCTTCTTCCAGCGACCGGCAAGCCTCCAGGGCGCTTCCCATTTCGTTCAATACGGAGATCTCCCGGTTCCGTCCCTCCAGCCAATTGACCATTATCGAAAGTTTATCGTTGGCCAGCTGGATGGCGAGATCCATGTTTTTCCGCTCGGTGATATCTCGTGAAATGCCGAAGACGCCGACGACATGCCCCTCTCCGTCGCGCATCGGGAATTTGGAGGTCAAGGTCCATAAGTCATGACCATCGGGCCCGATTTCCTTCTCCTCCAGTTCCGTAAGCGGCTGTCCGGTGTCCAATATTTTTTCCTCATCAGCCTTCGCTTGCCGGGCAAGTTTCTCTGAATGAAAGTCATATTCCGTCTTGCCGACAGCTTGTGTGGGATCTTCAAGGTGAAGGCGTTCGGCCAGCGCCCGGTTGATCAGCAGAAAGCGGTGTTCGTCGTCTTTGAAATAGATATAATCGGAACTGTTGTCCATCATTGTGCGGAAGAGCTCCCTTTCGTGCGCCAACTCCTCTTCCGCCCGCTTCCGTTCGGCGATTTCTGTCTGTAATGTGCGATTGGTTTTTTCCAATTCCTCGTTAGCCTGCAGAATCGAGCCTTCGATGGATTTCCGGTCCGTGATGTCGCGGGACATGCCGAATGTTCCGATGATCTGCCCGTTCCGATCGCGCATCGGGAACTTGGTCGTAGACACCCAGGTGATGTGGCCGTCCGGCCAGGTTTCCTTTTCTTCTTTGTTCAGGAAGGGCTTTTCGCTGTCAACGAGTTGCTGTTCGTCTTCGAAGGCCTGCCGGGCATGCTCCTCGGAGAAGTAATCGAAGTCGCGCCTCCCCACCGCCTCGGCCGGATCGCGGATTCCGAAGTGCAAGGCGAGCGATTGGTTTATTAGCAGGAACCGGCTGTCCCGATCCTTAAAATATATACGGTCCGTCGTATTATCCATCATTGCCCGGAACAGGTCCCGTTCGCTTTCCAATAAATTTTCCACCCGCTCCCGCTCGGCGATCTCCGCCTGCAGAGCGGCGTTAACCTTTTCCAATTCAACATTGGCTTCCTGTAGCGCCGCTATCCGGATTCGTTCCGCTTCGCTGCGTTTACGGTCAGTGATGTCACGAGAAATTCCGAAGGTACCGATGATCCGATCCGCATTATCGCGTAAGGGAATTTTCGTCGTAGACACCCATGTCTCACGACCGTCCGGCCAGGTTTCCTTCTCCTCGATCCCGACCAGCGGCGTTCCGCATTCAATGATTTTCTGTTCATCGTTGTAGGCTTGCCGAGCGTGTTCTTCGGAAAAGAAATCGAAGTCGGTCTTTCCGACGGCCTGCGACGGGTTTTTCAATCCCAAGAACACGGCGGTCGACCGGTTGATTAAGGTGAACCGACTCTGTATATCCTTGAAATAGATCCGGTCTGTCGTATTGTCCATCAACGTGCGGAAGAGATCGCTTTCAGGGATCAATCCGGTTTTGCTGCGAGCGCTCCCCGTGGTCGGAGAGCGCCGTCGGGTCTTCGTAGAATCGGGCGGTTTGGGTGTTTGGGACGCCCGCTTCCGGCGGGCCGTTGAGGACCGTGATGTTTTCTTGGGTTTCATTTTTTACCGGTAGACAGCCCCGTACGGTACGTACGGAAGATGACTTTCTGCCATAAAACAGCTGTTCGGTTTGCTGCCTATTTTCCCAGATGCATCGGCATGATGACGTGCGTGAAATCCTCGCGTCCCACCGGCCGGATGACCCCCGGGCTGGCCGGACCGGTGGTTTCCAGCGCCACGTTGGGCGTGTTGACAACCGTCAGCACATCGATGAGATACTTCACGTTGAAGGCGATTTCTATGGCGGCGCCTTCCACCGTTGCGTCGACGACGGTCTCCCCGGTTCCGGTTTCGGCCGCTGTGGCGTTCACCTGCAACGTTCCGGGATCGGATCCCGAGCCGGGCGTGACCGTCAGGCGCGCCGAATGCGATGATTGGCGGGCGAAGATGTCGGCCGCCTTGCAGGCCTTGAGGAACTGCGCGGTGGATAGCACCGCGTGTGTATTGTAGGATCGCGGTATGATCGGCTGGAAATCCGGAAAGGTTCCGTCGATGAG
>JBJYXS010000386.1:0-4888 GCA_046260075.1 Anaerolineales bacterium
GCCGGCGCGAATTGAAATCCCTCTCGGATATGCTCAAGGGGAAGCAGGGCCGCTTCCGCCAGAATCTGCTCGGCAAGCGCGTGGATTATTCCGGCCGCTCGGTGATCGTGGTCGGCCCCAAACTCAAACTCTACCAGTGCGGCCTGCCCAAGGTGATGGCCTTGGAACTCTACCGGCCCTTCGTCATTGCCAAGCTGGTGGCGTACGGTTATGCCAACAACGTCAAGGGCGCGCGCCGGTTCATCGAACGCGAGCGGCCGGAGGTCTGGGAGGTGCTGGAGGAAGTAATCCGCGACCGTCCGGTGCTGTTGAACCGCGCGCCGACCCTCCACCGCCTGGGCATTCAGGCCTTCGAACCGGTGCTGGTCGAGGGCAAGGCCATCCACATCCATCCGTTGGTCTGCGCCGCATTCAACGCCGACTTCGACGGGGACCAGATGGCCGTCCATGTTCCGCTTTCCGACAAGGCGGTGCTGGAAGCCCGGTCGCTGATGCTCTCCACCAAGAACCTGCTCAAACCGGCCGACGGCGAACCGATCGTCGGCCCGACCAAGGACATGGTGTTAGGGGTTTTCTACCTGACCCTGACCGACCCCCGGCTGGAAGAGCGGACGGCGGAAAAACGCCTTCAGTTCGGCAGCATGGAAGAGGTGGAACTGGCCTACCGGCTGTCCAAGCTGGATCTGCACGCGCCGATCGTCCTGCAAACGCAGACCTGGTACAGCGAGAAGGGTGAGCGGTACGCCCGGCCGCAGAAACGGCTGATCCAAACCACCACCGGACGGGTGCTCTTCAACCTGATCCTTCCGGAGAACATGCGCTTCGTGAACCAAAACTTCGACAAGGGGGCGCTGCAAAAGCTGGTGGCCCAATGCTACCAGGTTCTTGGTTCGGAGGCCACGATCGAAGTGGTGGACCGGATCAAGGAAATCGGCTTCCGCTACGCCACGCGCTCCGGCACGACGATCGCCGTTTCCGACATCACCGTTCCGCCGGAAAAGGCGGACATCATCGAGCGCACCCTCGAGGAACAGGCTCAGCTGGAAAAGGATTACCGGCGCGGCCTGCTCACCGAACAGGAACAGAACGAACGCATCATCGACCTGTGGCAGAAGGCGCTGGGCGACGTCACCGACGCCGTGCGCCGGCATATGAATCCGACCGGCAACCTCAGCACGATGGCGCTTTCGGGGGCGACCAAGGGCGGTTTCGGTCCGATCTCCCAGCTGGCCGGGATGCGCGGGCTGATGGCCGATCCGGCGGGACGCATCATCCCGCTCCCCATCCGCTCCAATTTCCGCGACGGGCTGACGGCCCTGGAGTATTTCATCTCGACCCACGGCGCCCGCAAGGGCTTGGCGGACACCGCTCTGCGCACGGCTGACGCCGGATACCTCACCCGGCGGCTGGTGGATGTGGCGCAGGACCTGATCATCACCGATAAGGACTGCGGTTCGGAGGAGGGCATCCATATCCGCCGCAAGGACGACGTGGCGGGTCAGACGTTCGATTCCCGCTTGTTCGGCCGGGTCGCCGCCAAGAAGGTGGTGGATCCCAATTCCGGCGAGTTGATCGTCACCAAGAACGAGATTATCACGCTGGAACAGGCCCGGCAGATCGCGGATTCCGGCCTGGAGGAAGTGGTCGTCCGGTCGCCGTTGACCTGCACCCTGCGGCACGGACTGTGTCAGATGTGCTACGGAATGGACCTCGGGCGCGGCGCCCTGGTGGATATGGGCGTCGCGGTGGGCATCGTCGCCGCGCAGTCGATCGGCGAACCGGGCACCCAGCTCACCCTGCGGACCTTCCACACCGGCGGCGTTGCGGCGGGGGGCGATATCACCTCCGGCCTTCCGCGCGTGGAGGAACTGTTCGAAGCCCGCAAGAAGCCCAAGGGCGAGGCGATCGTCACCGAGATCGGCGGTATTGTGGAAATCCACCGGTCGGAAACCGGCCACCGCACGGTCAAGGTCGTCTCGAGCGAGATCCTGCGCGACGAGTACCAGATCCCGGGCAATTGGTCGGTGAAGGTGGACGACAACAAGGCGGTCGAGGCCGGCACGATCCTGGCCACGCGGGGCGACGCCGAGATCGTGGCCGAACACGCCGGCAAGCTGCGGATGCGGGATCACAAGGCGGTCATTACCTACGAGAACCGCGAGGAAGCGGAGTACGAAATCCCCAGCGGCGCGCGCTTGATCATCGCCGAGGGATCGCGGGTGGAAGCCGGACAGAACCTGACCGAGGGATCGCTGAACCCGCACCGCATCCTGCGCATCCAGGGGCGGGAGGCCTGCCAACTCTACCTGCTGACCGAGATCCAGAAGGTGTACCGGGCGCAGGGACAGAACATCAACGACAAGCACTTCGAAGTGGTTCTGCGGAAGATGCTGGCCAAAGTCCAGGTGGTTCGCCCCGGGGATACGGATTACCTGCCGGGCGAGCTGGTCGAGCGGTTCCGCCTGCAGGACCTCAACGAGAAACTGCTGACGGAAGGGACGCAGCCGGCCACGGCGGCGCCGGTGCTGCTTGGGGTCACCAAGGCGTCCCTCAGCACCGATTCCTTCCTTTCCGCCTCCTCCTTCCAGCACACCATCAAGGTGCTGGCCGGAGCGGCCATCGAGGGCAAGGACGATCCGCTGTTGGGGTTGAAGGAGAATGTGATCATCGGAAAGCTGATCCCCGCCGGCACGGGGTATAGGCTGGCGGAGGAAGCGGCCGAAGAAACGGCCGCGCCCGAAACCGTCGCCGAGTGATGAGGGCCGGGGGAAACCCCGGCTTTCGATTTATACCGGCCGTGAAAGCGAGGTGATGTTGGGGCATTTCGGCATGGCGGAATTTTCCACCACGCATGTGGTGCGGGAAGGGATTCTCGGAAGTGAGAAAAGGAGCATACAGCGAGGTAGATTATGACTAACCGAAAGAGCGCCAAGCCGCGCCGGAATCGGGCGCCGTTTCGCGCCCGACCGCAAAGCAACAACCGGACCGGGTACAACGGCGTCAGCGTCACCTACACCAAGGGCAACAAGGGCCGCACGATCATGCCGGTGGTCAGCGTGTATTACAAGCTGAAGGGCAAGGTCCACAACAAGCGGTTCTACATCCATCTGTATCCGTCGAAGAAGGCGGCCATCGAAGATGCGGTGAAATTCCGCCGGAAGATGGAACGCGAAATGCTCCGCGAGCGCAAAGCACGGGATGCGCGGCGGAAGAAAAAGAAGCGATAGGATGCCAAAAAGCGGCTCGTCGAGCCGCTTTTTTCTTTGCGCCTTAAGGCTTTCCAAAGGTTGCGGACCGCCGAAAAAGGCGGTCGAGCGGTTCCGCGGGGGCGTACCGGGACCGCATCCGGCGGCTATTGCCGGCCCCGTCAGGTTTCCGGGGGAGCCGTCAGGCGGAGAAAACCGCGCGCCAGCAGGCTCGACCGCCCGTCCACCGGGTGGCCGCACTCCTTCGAAAGCGCCCGGGCGGCCAGGAGAAAACGGCGGCGCGCATCGCGCGGGCTTTGGCGGAAGGCGCGCTGCCAGCAGCGTTCCCAATCCCCGAAGAAACGGTCGAGCGTGCCGCCCGATTCGGCGTGGTGGATGTAATTCTTCGGCAGCACAGCCTGCAGGTCGCGCGGCGAAAAGGGATGGCGCAGGCGCACCGAAAAGACCAACCCGTCGCAGACGGACGTTCCGCCCGTGCGCCGGTAGAGATTGAAGACCATCAGCCTTCCCGGAGGATCGCTGGTTCCCTCCAGCAGCAAACCTTCGGGGCACAGCCGGCCGGTCAGCTCGTCGATGGATGCACGGTAGGCTTGCTCGGGATACTGACGGAGGACGTTCATCGCCCGGATCACCGCCGCGCATTCCCCCGCTTCCAACGGCAGATCGAATCCCCCCAGGCGGAAGTCCATCCCGGGGCCGGAATACTCCCTGGCGGCGGCGACCCGCGCCGGATCGATCTCGACGCCGAGGATCCGCAAATCCGGGTTCAGGCGCCGGAGACGGCCGGCGGTTTCGAGTGTCGTTTGGGGGGATTCGCCGAACCCCAGATCGACGTACAAACCCGGCAAACGGCGCAGGAATCCGCCGTAGCAAAGCGCCAGGTAAGTGTCGGTGGGGCGCAGCCGGTTCGGAGCGGTTTTTCCGCGGGTGGGGTGTCCCTGCGGCTTCTTCGAACGGCGCGGGAAAGCACGCCGCCGTGAAGCGGATGGCGATGCGGGGGATGTCTTCTTCCTGGGGGACATTATCCGGATGTTACCAAAAAAACGCTATGCGTGACGGTTCGGCGGATCCGTGGCGCATGTCTTAATCCGTCAGGCCTGCCTCCTGCAAACGGTGTTCGAGGATCCGGCTTTCCGAAAAATCCTCCAAGCGGATGTCGGCGGGGAGCCAGCCGGCTGCCGCCTGCCGGGGTATCAGGCCGATCAGTTCCGATCGTTCCACATCCACTCCCATTCGGGCGGCTTCCGCACGCACAGCCTCATAGGCCCGGGGGATCGGGGTCTGGTCGTAGTCGGTAAGGTTCATCGACACCTGGGCCAGGCCGCCGACCATCAGCCCCAGAGCCTGCAGGGCGGGCAACCCGCCGGCGGAGGCGCGTACGCGGCGTGCGACGGCCCGGGCGATTTTCAGATCGGACGTGTCGAGATAGACGTTGAACGCAATCAAGGGTGCGCGCGCGCCGACCGCGACGGCGCCCGCACTTCCAAGCCGCGCCGGGCCGAAATCCGGCGCCCGGGCGGGGTCGGTTAGGATCGCGGCGGCCAGTCCTTCGTATTCCCCTTTGCGGACGTCAGCAAGGCGCTTCCGTTCGGGGCGGAGCGCGGCCTCGCCGTAAAGGTACACCGGCAATCCGAGTTCCTCCCCCACGCGGCGGCCGAACGCGCGCGCCAAACCGGCGCACT
>JBJYXS010000387.1:0-19016 GCA_046260075.1 Anaerolineales bacterium
CCCTTCGAAGCAGATGAATGTGTAGATAAAGTCCTATAATGAAGCTTAATGAACAACCGCGAGCTGGCCGACACCTTCACCCTGATCGCCGATCTGCTGGAAATCAAGGGCGAGATCGTCTACAAGACGCTCGCCTACCGCAAGGCGGCCGAGAGCCTGGCTGCGCTCGACGGGGACGTGGACGTCTATTGGAATGAGGGCCGGCTGCGTGAAATCCCCGGTGTGGGCAAGGCGATTGCGGAAAAGATCGACGAACTGATGCGGACGAAGAAGCTGAAATTCCTTACCAAATTAAAGAAGGAAGTCCCGCCCGGCCTGGCGGAATGGTTGAAGGTGCCCAGCCTGGGGCCGAAGAAGGTCGGGCTGATTTGGCGGACGCTGCACATCACCACCTTGAAGCAATTGGAAAAGGCCGCCCGGAAAGGCAAGCTGCGCGATCTTCCGGGGATGGGCGCCAAGTCGGAAGCCGCTGTGCTGGCCGGCATCGAATCGCTGTCGCGGCGCACGGGCCGGATCTCACTCGGCAATGCCTACCCGTTGGCGCACCGTATCGCGGAAAGTTTGCGCCGGGTGAAGGGGGTGATTGCCGTGGAGCCGGCCGGCAGCCTGCGGCGGATGCGATCCACCGTCGGCGACATCGATATCCTGGTCGCGGCCGGGGATTCCGAGCCGGTGATGGAAGCCTTCACGGGCCTGCCGGGAGTCGACCGTGTGCTGGCCAGGGGGAAAACCAAATCCAGCGTCGAGTTCGCCGACGGCTTGCGGGCTCAGGTATGGGTCCATCCGCCGGAACGATTCGGGACCGCCCTGCAATACGCCACCGGCTCGAAGGATCACAACGTCGCCCTGCGCGAGTTGGCGCTGAAGAAGGGACTCTCGCTTTCCGAACACGGGTTGAAAAAGAGCGGCGGCGGGGAAATCCTCTGCGCGAATGAGGAACAGGTCTACGAAGCGCTCGGACTGCCCTGGATCCCGCCCGAATTGCGCGAGGATCGCGGCGAACTGAAGGCGGCCAAAGACGGAATGCTTCCCCGGCTGATCGAGGTCTCCGACATCGTCTCGGAACTGCACACTCACTCGAAATGGAGCGATGGCGGACTTAGCATCCTGGAAATGGCGCAGGCCGCCGCCCGGCGCGGGTTGAAGTTGATCGCGATCACCGACCATTCCTACGGACTCGGCGTGGCGGGCGGTCCGGACATTGCGGCCCATCGCAAACTGGCGGCTGAGATCCGAAAGGCGCAGAAGAAACTCGGCGGTTCGATCACGATTCTCCACGGCAGCGAGGTCGAGATCAAGGCCGACGGCAGTCTGGATTACCCGGATGACTTTCTGGCGGGGCTGGATATTGTGATCGCATCATTGCACACCGGGCTGCGCCAGCCGCGGGAAAAAGTCACCCGCCGCGTGCTGAACGCCCTCCGCAACCCGCACGTCGACATCCTCGGCCATCCCACCGGCCGGTTGTATCCGGACCGCGAGGGGGCCGACCTCGACATCGACGCGGTGCTGCAGGCGGCCGCCGAAACGGGCACGGCGCTGGAAATCAACGCCCATCCCGCGCGGCTGGATCTGGACGACGTGACCGCCCGGCGCGCCGGCGCGATGGGAATCCCGATCGCGGTCAACACCGACGCCCATCACGAAGTAAGTTTGGATAATATCTTTTTCGGAGTCGCCACCGCCCGCCGCGCCGGACTGACGAAGAAAAAAGTGATCAACGCCTGGCCGCGGGAAAAGTTGTTGGCTTGGCTGCAAAAAGAAAAAAGAAATCGACTGGATTGACAGTATCTATACATAAGAAATCCTGTCAATCCTGGGTAATCCTGTGCATCCTGTCTATTACCCCCGTGCCAGCGCAACCGCCGCGATCACCGCCGCCAGACCGAATCGATACGCCGCAAAGAGGTCGATCCGGTGTTGCTGCAGGTAGTTCAACAGGAAGCGGATGCACAGGTAACCGCTGGCCGCGGCGGCGAGAAAACCCGACGCAAAAAGCGCCAGGTCGGAGATAGAAAAAGCGCCGGCTTGCGCGTCCGAGACGACGTCGAACAGGCTCTTGACTCCGGCGCCGGCGATGATCGGCGCGGAGAGCAGGAAGGAAAACCGCGCGGCGTCCGCCCGTTTGAACCCCAACCCCAACCCGGCGGCGATGGTGGCTCCCGAACGGGAGACTCCGGGGAAGATCGCCAGGGCCTGCGCGCAGCCGATCAGGATGGCTTGTTTTAGGCTGATCCCCTCCAGCTCTTGCGTGTGGCGGGCCAACCTGTCCGCCAGAAATAGGACCAAACCAAAGACCCCAACGATCGCGGCCATGGCCAACATCGCCGCCGGCGAAATCGGCGACCCGGGTTTGTGGAACAGGTCGTCGATCGCGCCCTCGAACAGGAAACCGGCTACCGCACCGGGAACCGTTCCGATCAGCAGCAGCCAGGCCAGCCGGCGGTCCGGATCGCCGCCGATCCGGCGTTCGCGGAGGCTTCGGAGGAATCCGCGGGCCAGGCGGATCCAATCGCCGGCGAAGAACGCCAGCACCGCGGCGAGCGTGCCCAGATGGAGCGCCACGTCGAACGGCAGGCTGATCAGGGCCGGATCGTCCCAGCCCAGCAGCCAGGGCACGATGATCAGGTGGGCGGAGCTGGATACGGGTATGAACTCGGTCGCGCCCTGGACGATGCCCAGAATGACGGATTGGATGATGGTATACAGCATGATGGACGTTTACCTCCGCGGTGAATAATACCCGAATTTCTGAACCGCAGGCAGGCTGCAGAATGGCGGCCCGTGAGGAACGCGATATCATAGGCGCCGAGGTCTCAACTCTCATGCGCCTATCCCGCATCGGTCGTTTGTCGGCGGCCGGCCTGCTGACTCTGATTCTCCTGGTCCTTAATCTCCGGCTGTACGGCCCGGAAAGCAAGGCGTACGGTCCCGATCGTCTGGGGCCGGACGTGGAGGCGCAGCTGCGCTTCATCGGCGGTTCCCTGCGCGCCGGTTCCGGCGATGACATGCAGAACGTCTTTCCGGAGGGTTATTTCTTTTCCCATGTCCTGTACGGATTGACATGGGTCGAGGTGGGTATCCGGCAACCGACTGGTGCGCCGCTGTACCAGGAGGCGGTACGGGAAGCCGAATGGGCGCTGGAGCGTTTGGATTCCCCGCCGGGACGCGCGCCCTTCGAGGTTTCCTTGCTTCCTCCCCATGGCGTGTTCTACGTCGGATGGACGAGCTGGCTGCGCGGCGGGGTGTTGATGATCCAGCCGCAAGCGGACCGTCCCGCCGTGCAAGTGGAACGGTTCCGGGCGGATTGCAGGGCGCTGGCGGATGCGTTCACCGCGAGCGATACGCCCTTCCTCAGCGCGTATCCCGGCCAGGCCTGGCCGGTGGACAGCGTCGTTGCGGCCGCCGCACTCCGCCTGTACGATACGCTCTATCGACCGGAGTTCACCCGAATCCTCGACCGCTGGGTGGGCATGGCGCGCGCAAGGCTGGATCCGGCGACGGGTCTGCTTCCACACCGGGTGGATGCGGCCACCGGCGGGGTGCTGGAAGGCGCTCGGGGTTCCTCGCAAAGCTTGATCGCGCGTTTCCTGATTGAAGTGGATCCGGATTGGGGGCGGTCCCAATATTCCGTTTTCCGCGATCTGTTCCTGGCGCCGTTTCTGGGAGTACCCGGTGTGCGGGAATATCCACCGGGTGTCCACGGATTCGGCGATGTCGATTCCGGACCCGTCGTGTTTGGATTCAGCGCGTCGGCGACCGTGGTGGAAATCGGCGCAGCCCAGGTGCAGGGCGACCGGGAGGTGGCCGACGCAATCCTTTCCGCCGGCGAAGCCGTCGGGCTTCCGCTGGAATGGAACAGCCGAAAGGCGTATGCGTTCGGCATGCTTCCGGTCGGGGATGCTTTCCTGGCGTGGGCGAAATCCGCCAGCTTATGGACCGACTCTTGGCGGGAAGGCGGATTTCCTTCCGTGTCCGGATCGTGGTGGCGCGTTCCGTTCCACGTGGTGACGGCACTCCTTCTGTCCATCCTGTGGATCCCGCTGTTGCGGAAATCCTTTTTTCCCATAAAAGGCCTGCCGTCGTTTCGGGAAAACGATGTGCGGTTCGCACACAGTGCGAAAAGAACCGCAAACAAATACTCCCCACCGGATGCTGATGGGGAACAGGATTCCGGTTCGGAATTTTCATAATCCGAGTGTCCGGGTAACAATGGCGGGAGACGACGGAATGCCGGGAGGATATCCATGCCGTATGCTGTTTGCCTGTTTTTCGATAAGCCGTCTTCCGAGATCATCGCCGGATACTGGCGTCGGATCGACTCTGTATATATGCGGCTGGGTGCGAAACCGCATATCAGCTTGTCGGTGTTCGATGCGGTTGATATTCCGGCGATGGAAGAATGGCTTGGGGAATTCGCTTTCGGATGCGAAAAGATCACCGTTTCCCTGCCGTCGATAGGTTCGTTCCTGACCGATGAGCGGGTGATCTTCCTCGCGCCGGTGGTATCCCGGGCCCTGTTGGAGTTGCATTCGGCGTTCTACGACCGCCTGAACGAACGGAGGATGACCTTTCACCCACTGTATGCGCCGGGGAATTGGGTTCCGCATTGCACGTTGGATATGGAAATATCGGACGGGGAGTACAAACGGAAAATTGCGCAATGTGCGTTCCTGGATCAGATACCAAGCGCCGGATTGGAATCCATCGGATTGATCGAATTCCGACCCGTAAAAGAACTCCTACGATTCCCTCTGCGGCAGTAAATTCGGGTTGCTCGTGGTAGAGGAGGCGGCCAGCATGCCGAACTTGGGGGAACATTTCCCCGGCGGGGGTCGTCAATAATAGGAAAGGAAGAGGTGCCGCATGCCCGTTCCGCGCCGCGATTTCATGAAACTGCTGGGTATTTCGCTCGGATCGGTCCTCCTGGCGCGTTGCCAACGCAAGCCGACCTCGACCCCCACGTCGGATTACGTCGTCTGCTATGAAATCACCGCCATCCGGCCGGATATCACTCCGGAGACTCCCACACCGGAATCGGTCGGCCTGCGGGATCGGATGCGGCTGCTCTGGCTGCGTTTCGGCGAATTGGCGGCCGAGACCCGCGATGGAAGCAACAGCGGCGGCACCGGCGCCGGCGACAATCCGCTGGGGGGGCAGATGATCCGCGAGCATCGTGCCGTCCTCGATGAGATGGTCGCCGCAGGCGTGCTGACCGATCCGGTCGCGGATTTGATCCAGGAGGCGTATGCGGCCGCCGTTTATCACGTCTGGCGTTCGAACGCGCCGATCACCTGCTACGAACCGATGATGGTGGATTACGCGCCGGCCAGCGCCGAAAACGTCGTCCGCCAGGCGGATGCCCTCGGCCAGATCGCCGCCGGCAGCACGGTGGCACCCGAAACGATCGAGAAAGTGCAGGCCGCCCTCGAGCACGATTTGGCGTACTATGCGCTTTCCTATGAGGATGTGCAGGCGCTCTATGACCGGCTGATCGAGGAACACCGCGATTCGGGCGAAGCCATCCCCACCTACGAAGATCTGGAACTGAGCCTGACCCCGGACGTCAAGGCCGCCGCACAATTCCTGGTGGATGTGCTGATGGGCAAATAACCCCTCCCGGCCGCAGGCCGCCCTCCCCAATTCCGCTGAGGAGCAATTCCATAGTTACGTCTTCTGCGCGGATTTGGGGAGGTGAGAGGGGAGGCAGGAGACGCGAAATGCCCGTACCCCGCCGCGATTTCATGAAGCTGTTCGGCGCATCGCTCGGTTCGCTGCTCCTGGCGCGCTGTCAGCGGAAACCGGCATCCGGAACACCGGACTACGTTACCTGTTATGAGATTGTTCTCACCGTTGAGAAACGCACACCGGTGACGACGTACCCCGAGCCGGTCGGCCCGCGGGACCGGCTGCGATTGCTTTGGCTGCGCTTCGGCGAACTGGCGGAGAAGACGGCGGAGGGCGCGAACGGCGGGGAAGGCGAAGACAACCCACTGGGCCGGGAGATGATCGCCGACCACCGTTCCGCGCTCCTCGAGCTTGTGGATTCGGCGCGGATCACGATGCCGGTGGCGGACCTGATCCAGGAAGCCTACAGCGCCGCCGTCTACCACGTCTGGCGTTCGAACGCCATGGTCACCTGCTACGACATGGTCTATCCCGATTACGCCCCGGATAGCGCGGAGAATCTTATCCTTCAGGCGGACGTAATGAAACAACTCGCTTCCGGCGGGACGATCGCCCCCGGGACGCTCGCCAAAGTCCGCACCGCTCTCGAACACGACCTGGCCTTCTACGCGCTGACCGACGCCGATGTGCAGGCGCTGTACGACGCCCTGCGGGCGGAATACGGCGATCCGGAGGAAACGATGCCGTCCTTCGAGGAGGTGGAGTTGACCCTCACGCCGGACGCGAAAGACGCGGCCGAATTCCTGATCGATCTTCTTTCACGCCCATGACCGACGAGCGACCCCGCATCCAATCACTGATCTTCGAAATCACCCAGCGCTGCAACCACGCCTGCCTGCACTGTTACAACATATGGCGCGGAGGGGACGGCGTCCGGGAGACCTATCCGCCGTATCCGCGCGGGGAGGCGGATACGGAGCGGACCCTGGCGCTGTTGGGCAAGGCGCTCGACGAAACCGTCTGCCCGCATGTCACCCTGACCGGCGGCGAGCCGCTGCTGCGGACGGATCTTGCGGAGATACTGGATTTTCTGCAATCGCGGAACGTCGGGACCACGATCATCAGCAACGGCAGGCTGCTGGACGAGCAGACGGCGGTGGACTGCCTCGACCGCGGCGTGGGGTTGTTCGAATTCCCGCTGCTCAGCCACCAACGCGAAGTTCACGACCGGCTCTCCGGCGCGCCGGGCGCGTGGGATTCCGTCCTGGAAGCGATGGCCAACGTCAGGCTGCACCGCGGTCGGTTCGCGGCCGCCTTCGTTGCCACCCGGCTGAACTGCGGTCATGCCGCGGAGGTGATGAAGCTGGCGTTCGCCTTCGGAGCCAAGGCGGTGATGTTCAACCGCTTTAACCCCGGCGGACGCGGGCGGGTCCATCTGGATATGCTGCTGCCTTCGGCGGAAGAGATCCGGGATTCCCTGGCGGCGGCGGAATCCGCGGCGGCGGAGTACGCGCTGCCGGTATCCTGTTCGATCCCGATCCAGCCTTGCCTGATCGACACCGGCGCTTTTCCCCACATCGGCTTCGCCTATTGCGCCGCCGGGAGCGCGAAGGCCTACTACACGCTCGACGGACTGGGCAACGTCCGCCCGTGCAACCACACCCCGACGATCCTGGGGAATCTGTTCGAGGAATCGTTCGCCGATCTGACCGCGCCGGACCGGTTGCGATCCTTCACCGCCGCGGTGCCGGATTTCTGCAAGGAGTGCGCGCGGCGGTTGACTTGCCAAGGGGGATGCAAAGCCGCCGCGCAGGTGTGCTACGGATCGCTTTCCGCGGAAGAACCGTTCCTGCACGCAAACCGGGATCTGGCTATTATTCCGAACACCGGTGTGAAGGATACATAACCAGCAAGAGATCCTGCTTCAATTATATGGAATTCGTTCAGTGGTCGGAGGGATGTTTTTAAGAGCACGCCTGCCGCCAGGCGTCAAGTTCGCGGTGCTTGAGGATCGCCTGAATGCCAAGCGAACGGGCCGGCGGACAGAAATCCTCCAGGGTGATTCCCGTATCGGTATATTCCGCGTCCAGCACCGGCTTCCCAAGCTGCAGGAAGGGCTGCAGCATCCCGCACCATCCCTGATCGAAGCAGTCTTCGGCCAGTGCAAAGTCGAAATCCGCCGCCAACGCCGCCGCCTGTTCCGGGTCGTTCTTCAAGCCGACCGCCAATCCGCGGGCGTGGGCGGCGTCCGCCAGCCAGCGGTTGAACGCCAACTGGTCTTCGGCGGTCAGATCAAATCCGGTTTCGTTCTGGTAGCCGTCGACGTTGTCGGGTTCGACGCCGTC
Organism: Anaerolineales bacterium; assembly: GCA_046260075.1. Classification (GTDB taxonomy): domain Bacteria; phylum Chloroflexota; class Anaerolineae; order Anaerolineales; family RBG-16-64-43; genus JAFGKK01. The sequence continues at coordinate 7,974 of JBJYXS010000387.1, forward strand.
AAATCCCTTGGCCCGGCAAAGGTCCATCCGCGCTTCGAGGATCGGGGCAAGCTCCGCGATGCGGCGGATATCGAGCCAGCGTTCGCCTGCCCAGCCTTCATACTTCCGGCCGATCGCGTCCTCGGGGAACGCCGCGGCATCCGGCCGCCAATCCTCCCAACTGCCGGCGCTGATGTAGCACACCGCCCGGCGGTCCGCAAGGTGGAGCGACGCCACGACCTCCGCGCTGGTATCGAATGCGTCAAGGTCGTAGACATCGGCGTCGATCGAGGTGTCGATCTCTCCGCCGGAGAGCTGCCATTGCCAGGTGATATCAGGCGCGGGTTTCCACCACGTCGCATCGGCGCGGGGCTTTGATGGGGTGGGGGAATGTTGATCCTTGATGGATGCGGTGCTCTCAGACGTGGAAGCGGCAAACAGGGAACATCCGAGGGAAAGGAGCAGGAACGGGAAAAGAATTTTCCATTTGCGCATGGGGGAAGGCCCAAGCCTCCGTCGGATTATTGTACCTCCGCACCGGAAGCCGCCGCCATACATCGTATAATCCCACACATGCATAAAGTCGGGAGGAGGTGGTATTGATGTTCCGCGTCACCCCGGAGTGGAAGACCGAGCACCCCGGCGCCCATGCCGGCGTGCTTGTCCTGCGGGGCGTCGTCAATCCGCCGCATCACGCCGGATTGGCCCGGCGCAAGGCGGATCTGGAAGACCGGTTACGGGCACGGTTCGCCGCATCCGACCGGAAGGCGCTGCTCGCACTCTCCGAGTTGAACGCCTACGATTCGTATTACAAACGGTTCAAAAAGACCTACTACATCCAATTGCAATTGGAATCGGTCGTCTTTAAAGGAAAATCCCTTCCCGCCGTCGCTGTTTTGGTGGAGGCGATGTTCATGGCGGAACTGGAGGATCTCCTGTTGACGGCCGGACACGACCTGGACGCGCTGCAGCTTCCGCTGACGCTCGATGCCGCCAAGGGGGACGAGACCTACATCCTGCTGAGGGGTGAATCCCAAACGCTGAAATCCGGCGATATGTACATCCGCGACGGCGAGGGCGTCATCTCCAGCGTCATTTACGGTCCGGACCGCCGCACCCGAATCCGTCCGGAGACGAAGCATGCGGTGTTCACGGCGTATGCGCCGGCGGGGATCTCCGCCGCAGCGGTGCGGACCCATTTGGAGCACATCCGGGAAAATGTTTTGTGCTTCGCGCCGAACGCCGCCGTCGACAGGCTGGAGGTGTTCGCAACGGGCGATGGAAGTTGATTCTCTGTTTGCCCGTGCCGCAAATCGCAATTCGGGGTGGATGGAAAACCGGTAGGAGGACAAGCAGCAGGCGCCTTTCAGGCGTCGTGGATTTCTATGTTGGATTCGTCGATCCGCGGCCGGCGGGCGGAGCGGACGCGGACTCCGCGGTACTTGCCGGGCGAAAGACCGGTGTTGCGCTTGAAAACGCGCGTGAAATAACTCTGATCCTTGAATCCGGTCCGGGCGCCGATTTCCGCCAGCGGAATGGAATGGTTGAGCAGGAGGGATTTGGCCTTCTCGATGCGGATCCGGGTCAGATAGGCGAGGAAACTTTCGCCGGTCCCCTCGCGGAATATCCGCGAGAAGTGCGACGGGCTGAGGTGAACATGGGCGGCGACCCTCTCCAGCGAGAGGGGGCTGGGATATTGGGATTGGATGAAGTGCAGGCTTTTCCGGATGAGATCGGCGTGTTTGATCGATTTCAACGTGAAGACGCAGTCCACAAATCGGGTCAGGATGGCGGACAAGGAGGCCGATAGGTCGTAGATCGATCGGGACCGCCGCACCCGCACCAGGAAATCATTGTTCATTCCGATGATCTCTTCGGTCGATGCGCCGCCGTCGATCGCCGCGCGGGAAAGCAACACTACCAGTTCCTCCACCCTCAGTTGGATGGCTTCGAGGTTGTTGTTGCTGTAGAAGAAGATCAACCCGAGGATCTCGTTGAGGATCCTCCGCGAGCCGTCCAGGTCGCCCTTCGAGATGCGTCCCAGCAATTCGCGTTCCTTGGCCAGCGGATAGCCCGCCGGATCCGCAGAATCCTCGAGTGGCGGGGCGGAATCGCCGGCGGCCGGTTTCTCCGCGCCCGCTTCCGGGTGCAGAGCGTTCATCTTCTCGCTCAACAGGGCGGAAAACGCCCGGACATTAAGTTTGAGGATCTCCGCCAGGGAACGTACCCTGCCCGGGCGGACGTATGGGACCTCGTGGCATATCCTCCATAAATCCCCGACGTTTTCGGGCGGCCTGTCATACAGCGTGAGGATGTCCTCGGCGTAGAAATCCTCCGGTTCGACCATTAAGACGGGACCGCCGATCAGCGATGCCAGGATGATTCCGTCGATCCGGATGGGCGCCGCCCAGTGGGTGATGTTCCGGGGGCAGAAGTAAATGTACATTCCACCGAACCGCTCGGCTTGGTACGTTCCGTAGCGATGGACGGCGGCGCAGTCCACCTGTTGGGAGGAGGGCAGGTTCTCCAAGGCAAGGCACAGGCGGCAACGGTGCGAAGGGAAGGCGGCCGGCGGGGAAGCCGGCACACCCAACCAGCGTCCGTCCGGGGCGATAGCGGCGCAATCGACCCCCGTGGCCTCCCGGTAATGCGCAGCCAGTTCCAGAATGGCGTTTCGTATATCGACGTCCGACGGATCGCCGTTGCATACGGCGGCGTAATCTCTCGGTTTTTCCATGGCCCGACCGCAGGTATTCTACAAGGAAACCCCCAATCTTCAAAGGGAAAGCCGTCTCCGGCAAGACAATCCAATTTTCCGATGTATATTTCCTACAAAAACCGTCCACGCCGTGGAACAATATGTGGGGGATTACTTTTCCCTGATAAATCATCGGAGGATCCGGACATGGTGTTTGGCGAATTAGCGGTGGCCGACCCCCGGGAGCTGGTCTTCGGCATGGCTCCCCGGCCGGTGAAAACCCGGCGGGGTTTGCTGATCGGCGCGGGGACGGTGTATCCCGAATTGAATTTCACCCTCCCGGTCATGAACATCGACGATGACACACTGCCCGAAGTCCGCCGGCATTATGCGGAGACCGTCGCCGAAGCCCTGCAGCGGGCTCACGAACTGCACTGCGAGGGGGTGGTCTTCGAATTCGAAACCCTGCTGGAGATGACCCGGCGCCCGCAGATCGGAATCGACCTGACCCGGATCATGAACAACATCTGTGAGGAGTGGTTCGCAAAACACGGGATGAAAAGCGAACTCCGCCTGACCCCCAACGATACGCGCGATTTCGACCGCCCGCCGCAGATGCGCACCGGCGGACATATGGCGGAGATGCTGGAGTTGTTCGAAGGGGGTGCGTTGGCCGGCGGCGATTTCCTCTCCATCGAGAGCACGGGCGGCAAGGAAGTCCACGATGATGCCCTGATGACCGGCGATATCCGCCTGGCGTTCTTCGCGCTGATCGTCCTTGGCGTGCGCGATATGCGTTTCCTCTGGCGGCGGATTGTCGAAGTCGCCCGCCGGACGGGCCGGATCCCCGGCGGCGACACCGCTTGCGGATTCGCCAACACGGCGATGGTCCTGGCGGAGCAGGGCTATATCTCCAGAATGTTTGCCGCGATCGACCGGGTGATCAGCGTCGTGCGCACCCTGGTGGCCCACGAGGAAGGAGCTCTCGGCCCCGACAAGGATTGCGGGTACGAAGGGCCGTATTTGAAGGCGATCGCCGGAATTCCGATTTCGATGGAAGGACGAACCGCCGCCTGCGCCCATCCCAGCCCGGTCGGCAATATCGCCTCCGCGGCCTGCGATCTGTGGAGCAACGAATCGATCCAGCACATCAAACTGCTGGGCGGAATGGCGACCACGATCAGCCTGGAACAGCTCATCTACGACGTCCGCCTGATGAACCGCGCCGCACAGCACGGGCCGGACGTGCGGCGGATGTTCCGGGATTTGAATGTGGAATCCGATGCCCCGTTCGATCCCCAGGCCGTCGTCCTTGAACCGGAAGTTGTGGTGGATGTGGCCGGCCGGATGGTCGCCGGCGCCCACCCCATCGATGCGGCGAAACGGGGCGCCCTGCGGGCGCTCGAGATACTCGCGGAACGCTATCGGGACGGCGCATTGGCGTTGCCGGAACGCGAGGTCGTCTACATTGACCGGATGCGGGAGGACTTGGAGGGCATTCCGGAAGACGAGTCCGAATTCGTGGAGATGATGCTTCCGGAGCTTGACCCCGCGAAGGTGTTGCTGAAAGAATACGGCTTATAATCCTTTTACAGGGATGGTTCCATTCGGGCGGGAAGACGCGGGAATAAGGAACCCGGGCGGACCGGACGGGTGGATGAACACCCGGCAGGAGGGGAAGGCGGGGGTTCCCCGGAGTTGCCAAGGAGGTTGATGGATGACGCTTTGCGATGATATTTCCACGGCGCTGCAGAAAGGCCAGGCGAAGGAAGTGAAGGAACTCGTCCAACAGGCCATCGATGCCGGTATGCCCGCGAACCAGATCCTCGATGAGGGATTGATGGCGGGGATGAACATCATCGGCGGCAAATTCAAACGCAACGAGGTATTCGTGCCGGAGGTGTTGATCGCTGCCCGGGCGATGAACGCCGGTACGGCCCTCCTCAAACCCCTGTTTTCCGCCGCGGGTGTCAGTGCCAAGGGCAAGGCGGTCATCGGCACCGTCAAGGGCGACCTGCACGACATCGGCAAGAACCTGGTGCGGATGATGATCGAAGGAAAGGGAATCGAGGTCGTGGACCTGGGAGTGGATGTGTCCGCGGATGCTTTTGTCGAGGCGGCCGCGAAACAGCAGGCGGATATCGTCTGCCTTTCTGCGTTGCTCACCACCACCATGAACCAGATGAAAACCGTGATTGACCGGTTTGTTGCGGCGGGCGTGCGCGGCAAGGTTAAGATCATGGTCGGCGGCGCCCCGGTCACCGATGCGTTCCGCCTTAGCATCGGGGCGGATGCCTACGCTCCGGACGCCGCCAGCGCGGCCGATGCCGCCCTCGAGCTGATGGCCGGAGTCAATGGATAACCTTTCGGCATAAGCAGGCATATTCGCAGGATTCCCCGCGATGCCTTCCGGCGTGGATCGGCCGAAACGCCGCCGCCCGGATGCGGTCATCGCCGGGTGAGTTACCGGCGGCCGTTTGGAACGGTGCGCACCGCTATCACCCTGCGTCTCGAACTCCTCCGGAGGTAGGATGGCGCGAAAGGTTCGCGGAAGCAAAGGGCAGACGCTGCTGGACGCCATGCGTTCGGTGTTTCCGAATGCGGAGGCCCCTTGCGGCGGAAACGGTCGCTGCGGACGATGCCGGGTGCGGATCCGTGTGGAAGGGCGGTCGCTGGAAACCCCGCTTTCGCCCGCGGATGATGAGGAAGCGCGTTTGCTGGGGCCCCGTGATGCGGACGACGGATGGCGGTTGGCCTGCCGGACCCGTTTCGAAAGGGACGGAACCGTCTGGGCCGAGCAGGAGGAAAGGGCCTTTTTCCTTCCGGAACAGGAAGGGAACGTGCGGCGGACCTCCGGTGATCGTTCCGGCCTGTGCGCGGCGGTGGACCTCGGCACTACCACCATTGCCTGCGTCTTCGCCGAACCCGCCGATGGGCGGATCCTCGCCAGCGCCGCGGAAGCGAACCGCCAGCGCAGCTACGGCCCCGATGTCGTTTCGCGCATCGCATATGCGGTACAGGGACCGGAACAACTGAAGGAATTAAGCGGATTGGTGCGCGGCCAGGTAAGCGGCATGCTGGAAAAACTATGCCGCATGGCGGGCGGAACCCGGCCGGAAAAGATCCACATCTGCGGAAATACCACCATGCTCCACTTTTGGGAAGGCGCGGATCTGAGCGGCCTGAGCCGCATGCCGTTTCGCCCCGGTTTTCTGGAAAGCCGGGAGACGAAACTGGCGGACGGCGGTAGACTGGAGTACGCCTGCCGGCTGCTGCCCGGAATTTCCGCGTTTATCGGAGCGGATATCGCCGCCGGCATCGTCGCCCGGGGACTTCATAAAACGCCGAGCCGGCCCGAACTTCTGGTGGATATCGGAACCAACGGGGAAATCGTCCTGGCGGCCGGTGGAGGGCTGCTGGCGACGGCGACGGCCGCCGGTCCGGCTTTCGAAGGTGTGTCGGTCTCTTGCGGCATGGCCGCAGTCGGCGGCGCGGTGGACCACGTGGAGTGGCGGAACGGGGAGTTTTCCTATACGACGCTGGGCGGCCTTCCGCCGGCGGGTTTTTGCGGTTCCGGTTTGCTGGATATGTTGGCCTGCTTGCGGCGCGCGGACCTGCTGGCGGAAAGCGGCGCCCTCACAGCCGCCCCCGATCGTTCGGGCGAGCGGGCGTTCTCCCTGCCGTCCGATCCGCCGCTGCGCTTTATACAGGCGGATGTCCGCCAATTGCAATTGGCCAAGGGCGCGATCGCCGCTGGAATCCGTATCCTATGCCGGAGGGCGGATGTGCCGCTGGAGAAAATTGCGCGGATCAGCCTGGCGGGATCCTTCGGCAGCCGGTTGTCCGCCGATTCGGCTCTGACCGCCGGATTGATACCGGAGGAACTGGCGGGAAGGATCGAAGCGGCCGGAAACACCGCATTGGCGGGGACGCTGCTGACGGCGCGGGATCCGGCGATGATGGAAGACTGCATGCGGACCGCCCGCCGGGTTAATGTCGTCGATCTGTCGCAAGAACCGGATTTCCAGGATGCCTTTGTGGAAGCCATGAGCTTTCCGTGAGTTAACATTTTATCCGCCGATCCGCTGCTTTACTCCCCCGGTAGGTAACCGAATAGAATGTACGCATTTCATGGCCCCCGGATGGGGGTTTTCCTTTTTTGCGATAATATCTTCAATACATCACATGTCCGGACGGGAAATCCCGGCCGCCGCGGCATACGCCTTGCGCGGGCGGGATTCGCGCTAGCGACCGCCCGGGTAGCTGCGGAGGGTGGATAATCAAAAGACATGGGATCGCCGTTGGAAGATAATGAAAAAAGGAGGGACGATGGACACACGTGCAGCGATCGCCGCACGGCGGAGCATCCGCCGGTTCCAGGAAAAACCGATTGAGGAAGAAAAACTGCAAGCCATTTTGCTGGCGGCCACGCAGGCCCCGTCCGGAAAAAACCAGCAGCCCTGGCGTTTTGTCGTCGTGGCGGGCGCCAAACGGCCGGAAATGGTGCGGGTGATGAAGGAGGGGATCGCCGAGGCCAAGGCCCGGGGGGAGGACGCCGGCAGCAGCGAAGGATCGGTCTGGATCATGGAACAGGCGCCGGTCACCGTGTTCGTCTTCAACCCGCTCGGAAAACCGCCCTGGTTGCCCCATGCTACCGGGGAAATGTTCGATGACGTGGTCAATACGCAATCCTGCGGAGCCGCCATCCAGAACATGCTCCTGGCGGCGCTGGATCTCGGCATCGGTTCGCTGTGGATCTGCGATATTTTTTACGCCTACGAAAAATTGCAGGCCTGGCTGGGCGAGCCGGGCGAAATGATCGCCGCGGTGGCTCTGGGATACGCCGGCGAATCGCCGGATGCCCGGCCGCGCAAAGGCGTCGCCGAAGTCGTCCGCAGGTTGTAAGGCGGGGGAAAACCGCCGCCCGCTTTCGCGGCTAGCCGAAAAAAAGGGATGTCACAGAACGGCCCGGCGAAAGGCTGGTGGAAAAGATGCTGCTGGTGGCGAATTGCCATGGACGATCCGGTGTTCCCCGGGCCGTGGAATTGCTGCGGTCGGGCGAAGACGGGCTGCAAGCGGTCATTGAGGGAATCCAAATCGTGGAAGCGGACGAGCAGGTCCACTCCGTCGGCTGTTCCTCCCTGCCGAACATCCTCGGCGAACTGCAGCTCGATGCGGCGGTGATGGACGGCGATACCCGCCGGACGGGAGCGGTGGGAGCGCTGCGCGGTTACCGGCATCCCGTGGCGGTGGCGTATGAAGTCATGCGCCGGCTGGATCATGAGATCCTGGTCGGGGAGGGCGCCGAGCGGTTTGCGGAAGAGATCGGAGCCGAGAGGTTCCGGAACGAGACGGAATATTCGCTGCGGGCTTGGGAAGAGCATCTCGGCGCCGTGCTTACGGAAAAACAAAAAAAGGGCTTCCCGGATATTTGGCTGATGGATATCCGCCCGTCCCCCGAACATCCGAAAAAGGATTTCGGGACCACCGTCTTTCTGAGCATCGACGCAAAAGGCAAAATCTCGGCGGCGACGAGCACCTCCGGTTGGCCGTGGAAGTATCCGGGCCGGCTCGGCGACAGCCCGATCGCCGGCGCGGGCTTCTACGCCGACAGCCGCTACGGTGCCTGCGCCTGCACCGGGGCGGGGGAAATGACTATTAGAGCGGGAACGGCGCGGACCGTCGTCCATTTGTTGCAGACGGGATGCCCCCTGCGCGAAGCGGCGCATGAGGCAGCGGCCGATTTGGCCGGTTTGCAGACGGGTTTCCTGGACGGCGTATGGATCCATGCGATCAGCGCCGCGGGGGAAGCCGCCGTTCTGGGGGTCAACGTATCCCGGCCGGCGGAATACTCATTCTGGAGCGACGGGATGGCATCCGCCCAAATCCGTAAAGGGAAGGTTTTTTCCTCCTGACGGAAAACCGGCGTCCGTGGACGCCCGATACCGGTCCGGACGGTTCCTTCCGGCCGCGCCCTGCGAGCGGATTTGATACGGAAGCAATGCACAACCGTTGGGTATAATGGACATCGTATCGCCCGATTCGCCGGACGTCCGTTCCGGCGCCGGCGATGACCGGCCGCTGCCGACGACTTTTCCTCCCCGCCTGGAAAGGGGCGACGCCGATGACCAAACCCTCCGGATATCCCGAAAACCTGGCTTGGGTGCACGATCCGCATCGGAACAAGGGGACCGCTTTCAGCGAGGCGGAGCGCGATGCGCTCAAGTTGCGCGGCTTGCTCCCGCCGCATGTGTCCACCCTCGAACAGCAAATCCAACGGGTCCTGGAAAATCTGCGCCGCAAACCCAACGATCTGGAAAAATACATTTTCATGATGGGCTTGCTCGACCGCAATGAGACGCTGTTCTACCGCGTGGTATTGGATCATCTCACCGAATTGCTGCCGATCATCTATACGCCGACCGTCGGGCAGGCTTGTCAGGAATACGGCCATATTTTCCGCCGGGCGCGCGGTCTGTTCCTTTCGGCAGTCGACCGGGGACGCATCCCGCACCTGCTCCGTAATTGGCCGTCCGACGATGTGCGTGTGATCGTGGTGACCGACGGCGAGCGGATTCTGGGTCTGGGCGATCTGGGCGCCAACGGGATGGGCATTCCGGTCGGCAAGCTGGCGCTCTACACGGCTCTGGCGGGCGTGGATCCGGCGTACTGCCTTCCGGTGACCCTGGATGTGGGCACCGACAACCAACCCCTGCTGGAGGATCCGCTCTATATCGGCTTGCCGCAGCGCCGGATGCGCGGCAGCGCGTACGACGGTCTCATTAATGAATTTATCGAGGCGGTGGAAGAGCGGTTCCCGCACGCATTGGTCCAAATGGAGGATTTCGGCAATACGAACGCCTTCCGTTTGCTGCGTTCCTACCGCGATCGGTTGTGCCTGTTCAACGACGATATCCAGGGCACGGGGGCGGTCGCCCTGGCGGGAATTTACGCCGCGCTGGAAATCACCGGCGGAAAACTGATCGAGCAAAAGATCCTCTTTCTCGGAGCGGGCGAGGCCGCCATCGGCATCGGGAACACCGTCTCGGCCGCGATGGCGGAGGAGGGGCTTTCACTGGAGGCCGCCCGCCGGCATTGCTGGTTCCTGGATTCCAAGGGGCTGGTGGTCAGCAGCCGGACCGACCTGAACGAGAACAAGCAGCCCTACGCCCACGATCATCCGTTCCTTCCCGACCTGCTCTCGGCGGTCGAAGCGCTGAAGCCAACGGTCCTCATCGGCGTGGCCGGAAGGCGCGGTCTGTTCACCCGGCCCGTCCTGGAAGCGATGGGCCGCCTCAACGAACGTCCGATCATCTTCGCCATGTCCAATCCCACCGCCAAGCAGGAATGCACCGCCCGCGAGGCGTACGATGCAACGAACGGGCGGGCTCTGTTTGCCTCCGGCAGCCCGTCCGCGCCGCTGATGGTCAACGGTGCGGAGGTGGTTCCCGGCCAGGGGAACAACGCCTATGTTTTTCCGGGGGTTGGGATGGCCGTTGTGGCGTTCGGCATAACCCGCGTCACCGACGGCATGTTCCGGACGGCCGCCAAGACCCTGGCGCGGCAGGTGACGGCGGACGAATTGGCGCGCGGCAGCCTGTACCCGCATTTGAATCGGATCCGCGGGGTATCGGCGGCGATAGCCGCCGCCGTGGCCGAGGTGGCGTACGATCAGGGACTGGCTATGCGGCCGCGGCCGGCGGACCTTACCGAGTATGTCCGCGGTCAGATGTACGACCCGGTGTATCCGTCGTACGCGTAAGGGGAAGGCGTTGGACGAAACGGCTTGAAGGGCAAGCGGTACATTGAATAGACATGTGCCCGCAACCGCTCCATTGGGAGTCAGCCGGGGGAACGTTACGGCCAAGATAGGATCTTCCACGTAGGAAAATCATGCATAAGAAGGAAGTCGAACGTTGCTGGGACGCGAATGCCGACGCGTGGACCAAACTCTCGCGGGCCGGGTACGATACGTACCGCGATCACCTCAACACGCCGGCCTTTTTCCACATGCTGCCGGATGTGAACGGGCTGACCGGCCTCGATATCGGATGCGGAGAGGGACACAACACCCGCTTGCTGGCTTGTCGCGGCGCCCGCATGACGGCCGTCGATATTTCCAAAGTATTTCTCCGGCACGCGGTCGAAGAGAATATAAGAAACGGTTTGCGCATAGACATAATGGTGGCCAATGCGGCGGCCGTGCCGTTCGCATCCGAAAGCTTCGATTTCGCTACGGCCTTTATGAGTTTCATGGACGTCGGAGAAACACCGGCTGCAATACAGGAGGCTTACCGGGTGTTGAAGCCCGGCGGTTTCCTTCAGTTTTCGATATCCCATCCGTGCTTCGATACTCCCCATCACCG
>JBJYXS010000388.1:0-2673 GCA_046260075.1 Anaerolineales bacterium
CACGACCGTCGCAGAGACTCCGTTGACCGATGCATAACCTGCTTTTCCCCGCGCTGCTGTTGATCCCATGGTTGGCCCCGCAGCCCCGGCGCACCGAAGGTCCATGGCTTGAGCATGTGCAGGCATACCTATCCTCCGAAGGAAGCCTTTCCTTTACCGCGCAAGCGCACGATTTCCCTGAGGCTCCGCAGGACAGCCGGCTGATCCTCGAATACCCTTCCTCCCGCCAGGCATTTCCCGCCCGGCAGGAGATCCTCGAAGGCGGTCTCCTGCTGTCCGTCGAGGCTGATCGGATTCAACCGCTGCCGTTTCCGTTCGCCGTCATCCGATTCTGGTGGCAGGCGGATCTTCCGTCGGGCGGAACGGTGGAATCCGTCCCGGACTCTTTTCAATATTTTAATACCGATAATTCCTGGAACCGGCTGGAATACGGCGGGGTGACCGTCGAATGGCGGGAGGTGGGAGCCGACGCGGCGAGGAACGGCGCCGAGTTGGCATTGCTGGCGATGGCGGCGGTTTCCGCCGACTTGGAGACCCCGATTCCGGATCATCTGGAACTGGTGATGTATCCGCGGCTTTCGGATTTCCAGAAGGATTTGGGGGATCGCGTCCGCGGGTGGGAGGGCGCGCTGTCTTCCCCGGAATTGGGGATCATCCTGCTGGCGGCCGCGCCGGGAGCGGAAGGCCGGATATCGCTGGCGGTGCTCATCCCGCATGAAGTGACGCATGTCCTCATGTGGGCCCAGTGGGGTGACGCGTTCGACGTGCTTCCGTTGTGGCTTGCAGAGGGAACGGCTGCCGGATATGAAGCGGAAGGCCGGCCGGAATCGGAACGGTTGCTGGCGGAATCGGCTGCCGCCGGCGGCCTGATACCGCTGCAGACTCTCTGCAGCGTCTTCCCGGGGGAGGAGCAGCCGGCGCTCCTGGCCTACGCCGAAAGCAGATCCTTCGTGTTGTTCCTCAGGGATACCTACGGCTTGGAGGCGTTTCGGCGGATGATCGCGGCCTACGCGGGCGGCGCGAATTGCCTGCTGGGCCCGAAGGATTCGACCGGCAAGACCCTCGGCGCGCTGGAAACCGATTGGCAACGAACGCTCGTCCCGGAAGAACCGCCGCCGTCCCCCGCCTGGATCGCGGTCTTGGCCGGAATCCTCCTGCTGGCGGGCGTGTCGGCGGTCCGGTGGCTGTTTCACAGGCGCTCGGCGGTCGCATCCGCGAAAATGGAGAAAATGGGATGAACGGCAAGGAACGGCTGCGGGCTGAGGTTTTTGGGATTGTGCAGGGAGTCGGATTCCGAGTGTTTGTCATGCGCCGCGCGCAGCGCTACGGGTTGACCGGCTGGGTCCGCAATCGGTGGGACGGCAGCGTGGAACTGACCGCCGAGGGACCGCGGCCCGCGTTGGATACGCTGTTGGCCGATATCAAGGAGGGTCCCTCCGGATCGAGCGTCGAGCGCGTGGACGCCTTCTGGGAGCCGGCCACTTCCGAATTCCGGTTCTTCGGCGTGCGCTGATTTGGTAACCCTTTCACCGCAGAGACGCGGAGGACGCATAGTCTAAGAATGTTCTGCGCTCTCTGCTCCGCTGCGGTAATGCGTTTTACTCCTTCCCGAATCCCATCCCCTGTTCGCGCATGGAAACAAACCGGTTGCGGCCGATGACGATGTGATCCAGGACCGGAATATCCAGCAGCCGGCCGGCCGCCACGAGATTGCGGGTGACGGCCAGATCCTCCGGGCTGGGCGAAGGATCCCCGCTGGGATGGTTGTGGGCGACGATCATCCCGGCGGCGTTGGCGCGGATCGCCGCGCGGAACACCTCGCCGGTGCGGATCAACGAGGTGGTCAGCGAACCGCGGTACACCTCGTGTATCCGGATCAGCCGGTTGCGGACGTCCAGCAGGATGGTGCGCAGGTGCTCCTGTTCCAGCCCCGACATCTCATATTGGAGCAGGCCCGCCGCGGCCGCCGGTGAGGATACGGTCGGCGCTTCCTCGGCTTGCTCCACCGCGATCCGGCGGCCCAGTTCGACGGCCGCAATGATCAGGGAAGCCTTCGAAGGGCCGATGGAGGGGATCGCGCATAATTCGGATAGGGATGAGCGGCGGATGCCGTGCAAACCCCCGGTCCGGTCGATCAACGCCTGCGCGGCCTGCAGGGCGCTGCGCCCGCGCCCTCCGGTGCGCAGCAGCACCGCCAACAACTCGGCGGTGGACAGCGCCTGCGGACCGGTTGACGCCAGGCGTTCGCGCGGCCGTTCCGCAGTGGGCAGATCGCGAATTCGATAAGTGGATGGCTCTTGGTTCATCTTTGTCTCCCCCTGTTTGTGGCGATTGCTTTCCGTATTGTACCGCACCGTCATCCCCGAGCCTGCCCTTGCGGAATGTGCGGGTTCCGTCTATTGGAACCCGCACGGTCATGAAGCGAGGGTGGTTTAGTCGGGGATCCAGTGTCTTTCGTGGAGGGTTACCGAACCAGGGGAGGAAAGACACTGGATCCCGGCCAGGATCGCGCCGGGATGACGAATATGTTGAACGCGCTGGGATGATGAATAAGGGATACGTGTCGAGAGGAGGATTTTGCGCGATCCTACATCTTCCGCAGAACCGCTTCCGCCGCGTCCAGCCGCGCCAGGACCGCATCCCGGCCGATGATGTCCATGCTGGCGAACAGCG
>JBJYXS010000389.1:0-3768 GCA_046260075.1 Anaerolineales bacterium
GCCGCCGGCGGCTCCATAACCGCCGCCGGCTCCCCCATCGGATCCTGCGGCGGCGGGTACCACTCCTCCTCCGACGGCGGCGCCGGGGGAACCTCCGCCGGCGGGCTCACGGGAGCGGCCTTCGCGGCGGCCCGCGCGGCGGCCTTGCGAGCCTTCTGCATGTCCGCCGTCACCGCATCCACCAGGATGCGCGGCAGCCCGCTGCCGGTTTCCGCCTTGCCCGCCGCCACCAGGACCGCATCTTCCTTCACGATCGGTTGGACCTTCGCCCACACCCTCGGGAAGAGGATCAGTTCGATCGATCCCTGCAGGTCCTCCAGAGTCGCGAACGCCATCGCCTTGCCGTTGCGTGATTGGAACGGGCGGACGTGGGTCACCATGCCGGCCACCCGGACCTTGGTTTGATGGACCGAATCGTCCAGTTCGGCGCTCCAGTGGGTGACGATCTTCTCCAGGTCGTCGTGGTAGGCTGAAAGCGGATGGTCGCTGACGTACAATCCGAGCAGTTCCTTTTCCCAGGCCAGCAGGGTCCGCTTCGGCACATCGCTACCCGCCGCCAGGGCGATCGTTTCCATCGGCCCGTCGGGTGAGACGGCGAACAGGCTGATCTGGCCGGCTTCCTTGGCCCGCCAAGCCCGGGCGGAAACGGAGAGAATGCAGTCCAGCGTATTGAGGATCGCCGCCCGGTCGCCCAATTCGTCCAGCGACCCCACCTTCACCAGCGATTCCAGCGCGCGTTTTCCCACCCGGCGCAAATCGACCCGCGCGGCCAGATCGTCGAGCGATGCGAACATCCCGCCGCGGTCGCGCTCGACCAGGATTTCGTTCACCGCCCCTTCGCCCACATTCTTCACCGCGCCCAAGCCGTAGCGGATCGCGTGCCCGCCCTGCGCCTGTTCCTCGATTGTGAAATCCCACCCGCTGCGCCCGACGTCGGGCGGCAGCACCTCGATCCCCAGCCGCCGGCAATCGGCGATGTAGAAGCCGACCTTTGCGGTGTCGTTCTTGCAGACCGAAAGCAGCGCGGTCATGAACTCCACCGGATAGTGCGCTTTGAGGTAGGCGGTTTGGGCGCAGATCACGCCGTAATCCGCCGCATGGGCCTTGTTGAAGCCGTAGCGGGCGAATCCCTGCCAGTCGTCGAAGATGCCGGCCGCTTCCCCGGCGGAAATGCCCATCACCCGGCCCGCGCCCTCGATGAACCGCTCGCGGTGCTTCTGGATCGCGTCGGCGTTTTTCTTGGAGACGGCCTTGCGCAGATTGTCGGCGTCGCTGGGGGTGAACCCCGCCAGCTCGATCACCGCCCGCATCAGCTGCTCCTGGTAGATCAGGATCCCGTACGTCTCGCGCAGGATCGGTTCCAGCGCCGGATGCTTGTACTCGACCGGCTGCTCGCCGTGCATCCGGGCGATGTAATCCGGGATGTGTTCGATCGGCCCCGGCCGGAAGAGCGCGATCATCGCGATCACGTGGTCCAGCCGGGTCGGTTTCATTTCCATCAGGTAGCGGCGCATGCCGGAGCCTTCCACCTGGAACACGCCGTCCACCTCGCCGCGCCCCAGCAGATCGAACACCGCCGGGTCGTCGGTGGGGATGTTGCCGAGGTTCCACCGTTCGCCCTTCCGCTCGAGGATCAGCGCGCAGGCCCGCTGCATCACCGTCAGGGTCGCCAGGCCGAGGAAATCCACCTTCAGCATGCCGAGCTTGTCGAGCACCTTCATCTCGAACTGGGTGATCGCCCCCATCGCCCCCTCTTCCAGGCTGTTGCGGGTCAGCCGGTGCAGCGGGACGTAATCCACCAGCGGCCGGTCGGAGATCACCACGCCCGCGGCGTGGGTCCCGGCGTTGCGCACCACCCCTTCCAGCTTGACGGCGGTGTCGACCAGGTTGCGCAGGTAATCGGTCTTTTCGTACGATTCGCGCAGCGGCGGCACGTTTTGGAGCGCTTCGGTCAGCGTCATCGCCCGGCCCTGTCCGGCCGGGATCATCTTGGCCAGCCGGTCCACCTCGGGCAACGGCACGTCGAGCACGCGGCCGACGTCGCGCACCGAGGCGCGCGCGGCCATCGTGCCGAAGGTGATGATCTGGGCCACTTTGTCGGAGCCGTACCGGCGGGCCACATATTCGAGCATCCGTGCGCGCAGGTCGTCCTGGAAATCCAGGTCGATGTCGGGCATGCTCACCCGCGCCGGGTTGAGGAAGCGTTCAAAAATCAGCCCGTGCGCGATCGGATCCACCAGCGTGATGCCCAGCGTGTAGGCCGCCAGCGATCCGGCCGCGGAGCCGCGCGCGTTGTACCAGATCTTCTCCGCGCGGGCCTGGCGGCACAAATCCCACACGATCAGAAAGTAGTTGTCGAACCCCATCTTGTGGATGATGGCGAGTTCTTTTTCCAGCCGTTCGCGGTAGGTTCCGGTCGAGGCGTTTTCTCCGCACCGCGCGCTCATGCCCTGCTCGCACAGCTCGCGCAAATACCCCTCGGCCGTCTTTCCCTCCGGCAGGGGGAACATCGGCAGGTGATAGCCCTTGAACCCCAGATCCACCGAACAGCGTTCCGCCACCGCAAGCGTATTGGTGATCGCGGAGGGCGTTTCGGAAAACAGCGCCCGCATCTCCTGCGGCGTGCGCAGGTAGAAGGTGTCGCCCGCCATCCGCATCCGGTTCGGTTCGGCCAGCAGCGCGCCGGTCTGGATGCACAGCAGGATGTCGTGCGCGGTGCTGTCCTCGCGCATCACGTAGTGCACGTCGTTGGTCGCCACCAGCTCCACGCCGAAGCGCGTGGCCATTTCCACCAGCCGGCGGTTGACCGCTTCGAGTTCGGGGATCCCAGCGTGGGATTGCAGTTCCAGGTAGAAACGGTCGCCGAACACGTCGCGGTACCAGGAGGCCATCCGTTCGGCGTCCGCGGTGCGTCCCTCGTTCAGCGCGCGCGGAATCTCACCCGCCAGGCATCCGCTGGCGCAGATCAGCCCTTCGGAGTGGGCCGCAAGGTATTCGTGGTCGATCCGGGGTTTGTAGTAGTAGCCTTCCAGTTGCGCGGCGGTGGCGATCCGGAGGAGGTTTTGGTAACCGGCGTCGGATTCGGCCAGCAGCAGCAGGTGCGGCGGATCGCGGTCCAGACGCGCTTCTTTGTCGGTCATGCGGCGCGGGGAAAGGTAGGTCTCCACGCCGATGATCGGACGGATCCCCGCCGCCTTGGCGGCGTTGTAGAATTCCACCACGCCGAACATCGTGCCGTGGTCGGTCAGCGCCAATGCGGGCATGCCGAGTTCCTTGGCACGCGCAACGAGGGGCTGGATTTTTCCCAGCCCGTCGAGTAGAGAGTATTCGGAATGTACGTGGAGATGGACGAAGGACATGATCGCTCGTTGCGGATTGTTTCGGTCGGGATCGTCGGGTACAAGCGACTGCGAACATTATAGCACAGCGAATCGGAAAAAATACGAGAAGGTGGTCATATTTGTCTTAAATTTTTAAAATATTTTCGATCCGGAGTGATTCCGAAGAGGCTTTTGCCCTCAAGAAATCATCCCGTCACCCCCGTGCAGTAAAAAGCATCATCCCTGCATATCACCCGTCATCCCCGCGCCATAAACGCCATCCCCGCGCAACCGTACCCTTCATCCCCGCGTAGGAAAAACGTCATCCCCGCGTGTTCTTGGCGGGGATCCAGCGTCTTTTTCCCGCACACCAAAGACGCCGGGCCCCCGATTAACCCGCTCGGGGGTGACGAATAAGCTCATTGGGGGCGGCGACCACAACCCACCC
>JBJYXS010000390.1:0-1907 GCA_046260075.1 Anaerolineales bacterium
GCGGGCTGGGGCGCGCCGCGGAGTTCATGCGCACCCTCGGCGGGGGAACCATCTCCCGCAATGTTGTCGATGCCTATCCGAAAAAAGCTTCCACGATACGCGTCAACCTGCCTTTGCGCGAAGTCCGGCGGCTACTCGGAATCAGCATCCCGCTGAAGAAAGTGGCACAGATTCTGGAAAGCCTCGAGTTCTCCTGCCGGGTGAAGGAATCCGCCCCACGCCGGAAGCGGCGCGAAAAGGTGGCCGAGGAGGATATCATCCTGCAGGTCACCGTCCCCGATCACCGGCTGGATATCGGCAGCCGCGTGATCGGCCAGGCCGACCTGATCGAGGAGATCGCGCGGATCTACGGATACGACCGCATCCCGGAATCCCAGATCGCCGATCTGCTGCCCAAACAGCGGGGAAACCCGTCTTTGGACCAGGAAGAAACCGCCCGCGACCTGTTGGTGAACCTGGGATTGCAGGAAATCCTCACCTACCATCTGACTTCGCCCGAGCGGGAAGCGGCGGTGTACCCGCCGGGATCGGCGGCGCCCGACCTCCGCTACATTCACATCGCCAATCCGATCGTTCCGGACCGCTGCGTCATGCGCCGCTCGATCCTCGCCTCGATGCTGGAAACCGCGGCCCGCAACGCCGCCCACACCGACCGGATCGCGCTGTTCGAACTCGGGACCGTGTACATCCCCGGATCCGAACCGCTGCCGGACGAGCCGATCCAGCTGGCCGTCGTGCTGGCCGGCCCGCGCGCGGATCCGTACTGGCAATCCGCCGACCGCACCCCGATGGACTTCTTCGACCTGAAAGGGATCCTCGAAGAATGGCTCGCCGGCCTGCACCTGCCGAAGGCATCCTTCGAATCCCATGCCGATCCGCGCTTCCACCCCGGACGCTGCGCCAGGATCCTCATCGACGGGAACGCCGTCGGGGTGATGGGCCGGCTGCACCCGCAGACCGCCGAGCGATACGAGTGGCCGGGAAAGAATCTGCTTGGGGCGGAAATCGCGTTCGACCGCTTACGGCCGCACATCCCGCAACGGTTCGCCGTCCAGCCGCCGTCGGATTTCCCGCCCGTGCTTGAGGATCTGGCGGTGGTGGTCGCCGAGGACATGCCCGCCGAACGGGTGATGGAGGCTGTCCGCTCCGCGGGCGGGGAGATCGTCACCAAAATCCGCCTGTTCGATGTGTACCGCGGCGAACAGATCGGCGCGGGGAAGAAGAGCCTGGCGCTGTCCCTGACCTACCAGGCACCGGACCGGACCCTTTCCAACGCGGAGGCCGCCGAGATCCGCGGCCGGATCATCCAGGCGCTGGAGACGGATTTGGAAGGCAAGGTCAGAAGGTAGCTGAAATAGAAAACGGCCCGCTTACGCGGGCCGTTTGTTTTTTTCATAGCGTAATTTATTCCATCGGGGTGACCCGAGCCGCTTGAAGACCCTTGGGGCCGGTTTCGATTTCGAACTCGACCTTCTGGCCTTCATGCAGCTTCTTATATCCCTCCATAGTTATCGCCGAGAAGTGCACGAACACGTCCTCGCCGCCATCACGGGCAATGAATCCGTAGCCCTTGGTGGCATTGAACCACTTTACGGTACCGACGATACGTTCAGCCATTTCTTGCCTCCTGGTGCAAGAGAAGTCCTAAGCGCAGGGGTATGGGGGGCAAGTAAAAAAGCCGCTCGGCGGTCTCCCGAAGCGGCTCTCTTTGCCACTGCTTGCCCAGTCCCGCGCTTGCTGTTCGCATGGTATCACCCGGATTTCGGGCTGTCAAGCGGGCCGGCCATAGGCTCACCGCAGCTCGTCAACCCCCGCGAACAGGTCCCGCTCGACGCGCTCCGGGGTAGGGATCGGATAGGCCCGCATGTAGGTATCCGATCCGCCCGCCAGCCGGGTGAACAGGCTTT
>JBJYXS010000391.1:0-6238 GCA_046260075.1 Anaerolineales bacterium
ATCCCCACCAACCTGATCTCGATCACCGACGGGCAGATCGTGCTCGACAGCGACCTGTTCAACAAGAACGTCAAGCCGGCGGTGGATGTCGGCCTTTCGGTCTCACGCGTCGGCGGCGCCGCCCAGACTTCGGCGATGCGCAAGGTGGCGGGCGAGGTACGGCTGGAGCTGGCCCAGTACGCCGAACTGGCGCGCTTCGCCCGCTTCGGCACCGACCTCGAAGAGCACACCCAGCGGCAGATCGAGCGCGGCCGGCGGCTGCAGAACCTGCTGACCCAGCCGGCCCACCAGCCGATGAGCCTCGCCCGACAGGTGCTGGTGCTGTACGCCGCCGGAACGGGCCGCTTCGACCAGGTCGAGCCCGGAAAGGCGCGCGCGCATGAGGAGAAGATGCTGGATTACATCGAAGACCATCACGGCGAACTGCTCAGCACCATCGACAAGGAAGGCAAGCTCAACGCGCCGATAAAGGCGGCGTTGGAAAAAGCCCTCGACGCATTCGACAATCGTCCGAAAGCCGGAGAGAGTTCACGATGAAGATGATCATGGCGATCATTCCCAAGAACGAAGCCGAGGCGGTGCTCGACAACCTGGTCGAAGCCGGATACACCGCCACCTACCTGGAGAGCCGCGGCTGGGTGATGCGGCGATCCCAAATGACGTTGTTCATCGCCGTCAACAAGGAACAGGTTGAACCCGTGATGGACATCATCCGCACGCACTGCCACTCGCAGATCCGGATCAACCCGGTCCATTCCGAGGGCGGCCAGGGCGGAACGGAGGCGCCGGTCCAGGCGGATTTCGGCGGGGCGGTGATTTTCATGTGGGGGTTGGATTCGGTCCAGAAGGGCTGAGGCGATGAGCGTTACGGAACAGAAGATCCGGGAGCGGCTCGACAACATCCGCAGCGTGGAACCCATCCTCAACGCGCTGCGCACGATCGCGATGGGCAATTGGAAGGCGGCCCTTGCGCGGCGCGCCCGGGCATTGGATTTCGCCCGGCGGACGAGCGCCGTCCTGGCCTATATTCCCCGCGAGGCCCTGGCCGCCCCATCCGAACCCGAAGCCGCCGGGCAGGTGCGGGTGACCGCCCTGGTGCTCGGAAGCGAACGCGGTCTGTGCGGGGCCTTCAACCGCGTGCTGGCCGAGCAGGCCGCGCGCTACCTGGAACGGGCCGGCCAGCGCGGGGAGACGGTCCGCCTGCAGGTGAGCGGCATGGCGGCCGCGAAAATCCTCGAACGAACCGGGATCCAGGCCGAACGGCTGCCCCCGGCCGGCAGCGCCACCGCGCTTCCCACGGCCGGGACGGCGGACGCGCTGGCCGAAGGATGGCTGGCGGCCTACGAAGCCGGGGAGACGGACCGGGTGGACGTGATCTACAACGCCTACCTCGGATCGGGGCGCTATGCACCGGGCGTCCTGCAGTTGATCCCGCCCCGCATCCCGCGCCCGCGCGAAGCGCAAGCCCTCGAGACGGGATACCCGCCGATCGTCCAGACCGATCCGGCCGGGCTGTTGGCGCGGATCGCCGTCCAGCAGCTTTCGGCGCAGCTCTATGCCTGCCTGCTGGAAGCGGCCGCCGCGGAAAATTCCGCCCGCTTCCAGCTCATGGAAGACGCCCGCCAGGGCATCGACCGTCTGACGGAGGAGCTGGAGGCCGAAGCCGCCCAGGCCCGCCGCCAGTCGATCACCATGGAATTGCAGAACCTGGCGGTCGGCTCGGGATTGTTGGAAGAGGGATGATTACGCAACCACAAAAGGCACAAAGAGTACAAAGGGATTATCGGTGAGAGAAGGCTGCATAAGGGGAAAGCTTTTTTTCCGCAAAAGCCACAAAAACCATAAAGAGTCATTGGAAAAAGAACAAGGAACCCCAATAAAATAACTTATCTGTCTTTTGTGCTTTTTGCGGTTACTTGACCCGCTTCACCAACCAATCCGCCATGTCCCCCAGCACCCGTCCGCGCTCCGGGTCGTTGAAGGTCTCGTGATACAGCCCGTCGTAGATTTTCAGCGTTTTATCCTTGGATGCGGCCTTCTCGTAGAGCATCTTCGCGCCGTCGGGGTTGACGACCTGATCCCGGCTGCCCAGCAGGATGAGAAAGGGCAGGGTGATCCCGGCGGCCTCCCGCTCCACCGTACGCATGGCTTTGAGGAGTTCGACGGCCAGGCGCGCGGGAGTCTTCCCGTGATAGACCAGCCGGTCGGCATGGTAGGCCTTCACCGCCTCCGAATCGCGCGTCAGGAGGTCAGGATTCAACCGGAACAGACCGACGCCCGGCGCCAGCACCGAGAGTATCCGGCCGGCCAGGACCGCCGCCGGGGTGATGCCCGCGGCGGGCAGCAAGGCCGGTGCGGAGAGTACGGCGCCCCGGAAGGAGTCCGGGTGATCGAGCAGGAACCGGACCGCGATCAGCCCGCCCATGCTGTGGCCGAAGAGGAAGAGCGGCTTGCCCGGCTGCCGCATGCCGGCCATTCCGCGGAACGTCTCCAACGTGCCGGTGAAATCCGCGAAGCGTCGGATCCTGCCGCGCGCGCCGCCGGAACGGCCGTGGCCGATCTGGTCGCAGGCGTAAACGGCGATGCGGCCTTCGAGCAGGCGGTCGACCACGTTCATGTACCGCCCGCTGTGCGATCCCAATCCGTGGAGCAGGATGAGCGCGGCCCGGGCGCCGTCCTCGGGCAGCCAAGCCTGGTAATAGATGGCCTCGTTCCGCGGCCCCCGGAATGTCCCTTCGATGTGATCCACGGATGCCCCTTTCCGGCGGCCGCCGGCCGCGCGGATTCAGACGCGCGCCGCCAGCCAGTCCTCGACGTCCTGCAGCACCTGGGGATGTTCCGGTTCGTTGAAGATCTCGTGATACAGCCCGTCGTAGATCTTCAACGTCTTGTCCTTGGATCCGGCCTTTTCATAGAGGATCTGCGCGCCGTCGGGATCGACCAGCTTGTCCGCGCCGCCCTGCATGGCCAGGAACGGCAGGGTGATCTTTTCGGTTTCGGCCGAGACGCGCAGGAGCGCCCGCAGCATTTCCGCCGAAAGCCGGGCGCTGGTCTTGCCGTGGAAGACCAGGGGATCGTCGATGTAGGCCTTCACCACGGCCGGGTCGCGCGAGATGGTTTCCGGATCGACGGCCAGGACGCCCACCTTGGGGGCCAGGACCGAGAGCACCTTCCCCGAAAGGACGGTCAGATCCGAGATGTGCGAGGCGACCTTGACCACCGGCGCCGAGAAGACGGCCCCCTGGAATTCGGCCTGGTGGTCGAGCAGGTAGTAGGTGGCGATCAGCCCGCCGATGCTGTGGCTGAGGAGGAACACCGGCTTGCCCGGCTGCCACTGGCGAACCATGGCGAGGTAGGCGGTGAGCGTGTCGGAAAATTCGTCGAACCGCTCGACGTATTCGCGCGGCCCCTCGGATTTCCCGTGGCCGGGCTGGTCGACCCCGTAGACGACGTATCCGCGCGGGACGAAGTGGTTCACCACGTTCATGTAGCGACCCGAATGGTCGCCCAGCCCGTGGACGATGGGCAACACAGCCTTGACTTCGCCTTCGGGCAGCCAGGCCTGGTAATAGATGAGGATATCCCGCACGCCTTTGAATTTTCCCTCGATATGATTCATGAAATCTCCTTCCGAGCCGTATTCCATTGATTGTACAGGAGAATACAAATGGGGGCGTAAATTATCGGTATAGAATCGGCATTCCTTTTCATACCCTCTTCCAATGCGCGGTAGCGATCTTCCCCAATAAAAATATTCTCCGCGCAGTTGGTGAGCATGTCCCGGAGTGAAAAGACGGGAGGAGGGTAGGGGTAAGTACGAACGGAAGGATGGGTCGAGTATGGGGAGGGATGATGTGCGCGACCGCGAAATGGTTCCGCACGCCGCCGAATTACATATCCCGCAGCCCTACCGACAGCGCGATCAGCCATTGGCCGGCGAAGTAGCTGCTGAGGATGACGGTTTGGGCGGCGCGGAACGGACGGCGGAAGCGGTTGACGGCCAGGGCCGCGTCCGAGGCCAGGAACAGCAGCGCGCCGGCGGCGGCGGATAGCGCGCCGATCGAGAAACCGGCCGCGAGCCGCCGCACGGCCAGGCCGGCCATGACCGCGATGACGGCGGCGTAGACGCCGACCGCCGTCTTCATGACCGGCGGGAGACCCGGTCGGAGATAGGCCCAAAACGCCGCGCTGAACGCTCCGAACGGCAACAACGGCCACCATGATCCGCTCTCCGGCATATCGGTCAGGAACGCCGCCGCGTAGCAAACGTGGGTGACCAGGAAACACCCCAGCGCCTTGAAGAAATGGCGCCGGGGGAACATTTCCCAGATGTCGCCGAATATCGAAAACAACAGGCCGATTCCGACAGCCGACGCATACGGATTGCGGAGCAGCGTGCCCGGCAATGCGGCGACGGCGAGGATCAGAATCGTGGACAGCGGCTTGCAGATGAAGATGACCGTCCGCCGCGGCGGATGCCGGGCATATTCCCGGATGGTCCATCCGGCGGCGAGGAGGGCGGCCAGGGAGAGAAGGGGTAGTAATAATGTGCAATTCACTGGATTGGATATCCTGTTTGCCGCATCATCCCACCCTCCTTGCCTCCCCAAATGCGCGGAGAAAGCATCCAAAAGAACAGAACGTTGCCGCGCATTTGCGGAGCATGCCCCGGAGTGCAGCGACGGGGGGCGAGGGAGGGCCGGATCAGGATGACGGCGTCCCCGCCTCCACCCAATCCAGAGTCCGCGTGACGGCCTTCTTCCAGCCGGCATAGAGCCGGCCGCGCGTTTCGGCGTCCATCGCCGGCCGCCATTCCTTATCTTTGCCCCAGTTGCCGCGCAGTTCGTCCGTGTTTTTCCAGAAGCCGGCCGCCAGGCCGGCGGCGTAGGCCGCGCCCAGCGCGGTCGTCTCGGCCACCGTCGGACGGATGACCGGCACGTCGAGGATGTCGGCCTGGAACTGCATCAGCAGCTCGTTTTGCACCATGCCGCCGTCCACTTTGAGGGCTTGGAGGGTGACGCCGGAATCCCTGGTCATCGCCTCCAGCACCTCGGCCGTCTGATAGGCGGCGGCCTCCAGTGCGGCCCGGGCGATGTGGCCCTTATTAATGAAGCGCGTCAGCCCGACGATCGCCCCGCGGGCATCCGAGCGCCAGTGCGGCGCGAACAGTCCGGAAAAGGCCGGCACGAAGTAGATCCCGCCGTTGTCGGCCACGGTCTCGGCCAGCG
Source organism: Anaerolineales bacterium (assembly GCA_046260075.1). Lineage (GTDB taxonomy): Bacteria > Chloroflexota > Anaerolineae > Anaerolineales > RBG-16-64-43 > JAFGKK01. The sequence continues at coordinate 5,229 of JBJYXS010000391.1, forward strand.
ACTCCACCTCGGGCGAACTCGTGATCAGGCCGAGGTTGTCGCGCAGCCACTGGACCAGCGCGCCGGTGATCGCGATCGAGCCCTCCAGGGCGTAAACCGCCTTGCTCGATCCGAGCTTGTAACCGAGCGTGGTCAGCAGTCCGCTGGCGCTGGCAACCGGTGTTTCGCCGGTGTTCATCAGCATGAAGCAGCCGGTGCCGTAGGTGTTCTTGGCCTCGCCGGGGGAAAAGCAGGTCTGGCCGAACAGCGCCGCCTGCTGGTCGCCCAGGATCCCGGCGATCGGCGCGCCCGCCAGCGGCGATCCGGTGCTTTCCGCCACGCGCCCGTACACCTCCGAGGAGGAGCGGATTTCGGGCAGCATCGCGCGCGGGATGCCGATCAGCTTCAGGATCCCGTCGTCCCAATCCAGCGTGTTCAGGTTCATCAGCAGCGTGCGCGAGGCGTTGGTCACGTCGGTAACGTGCAGGCCGCCGGTAAGGTTCCAGATCACCCAGGAGTCGATCGTGCCGAACAGCAGTTCGCCGTCCTCGGCCCGGCGGCGCGCGCCAGGGAGGTTATCGAGGATCCAGCGGATCTTCGGGCCGGAGAAGTAGGTCGCCAGCGGAAGGCCCGTCGCGGCGCGCAACCTGTCCGGCCCGCCCTCGGCGGCCAGCTCGTTGCAGATCGCATCCGTGCGCGTATCCTGCCAGACGACCGCGTTGCCGATCGGCTTGCCGGTGGCCTTCTCCCACACAACGGCCGTCTCGCGCTGGTTGGTGATCCCGACCGCGGCGATCTGCTTTACGCCGATGCCGCTTTTTTCCATTGCGCCCGCAATCACTTCCAGCATTCGTTGCCGGATCTCGAGCGGATCGTGCTCCACCCAGCCCGGCCGGGGGTAGATTTGGCGGTGCTCTTTTTGGTCGATGGCGACCACCTTCCCGCCGTGATCGAAGATCATGCAGCGGGTGCTGGTGGTTCCCTGGTCGATGGCGGCGATGAAGTCGGGCATTGGCGTGCTCCTCCTCACC
>JBJYXS010000392.1:0-12432 GCA_046260075.1 Anaerolineales bacterium
GCAGGCGCGGATCCGCTTCGCGCGCGGCGCAGGCGCGGCAAAAACAGGTATAGCCTGCCGTTTGGGATGCTCTCTTCTCGATCCGTTTTTCCGTCATGATGTCTGAAAAAGTCCTTTTCGCTTGGGTGATGACATATATTCCGGTCCGCGGGCAGGCCGGTCAGGATTGGGCCTCCAGAAACTCGTCCATCGCGGATTGATACCCTTCCTGGTCGGAAACCGCCGTCGCATGCCCCGTGCCGTGGAACAGCCGCAGTTCGGCCCGCGGATACAGGCTCTGCAATGCGCTGCGAACCCGCTCCGGCGAAGCCGGATCGTCGTCGGCCAGCATGAGCAATATGTTGCCGTTCCAGCCGGAAAGGTCCTCCGCCGTCCATATGCGTCCGTAAAAATCCAGCGTACGGTCCAGGATTCCCAGAAAATCGGATTTGGCCAGATGATGATTCAGGATTTCATGGAACTGGGCGAGCATCAGGCGCAGATCCGGCGAGGAAGTGTCCGCCGGCATGAGTTTGCCGAGCATCCGGCCCAGCATCCACCGCAAGGCGAAGGTCGGCAGCAGAGAGAGCCCCTTCAGCATCCGCCGGGTGGAATCGATGCCGGCCGGATCGGGCGCGACCGTATGCGAGAGGATCAGCGAGCGGGTCAGGGCAGGGTGCCGGCGCACGAACACCTGGCCGACGAAACCGCCGTACGAACCGCCCATCACGTCCGCGCGTTCCACACCCTCGCGGCGCAGGACCGCCGCGATCCCGTCGCACAACTCGTCCATCGTGCGCACCGCCGGGTAGGCCGGGACGACGATCCGATGGGCCTCGCCGAGGTGGGAGATGGATTGCCAGCTGATGTCCGGATGGGTCAGCGCGCCGGAGAGGATCAACAGCGGCGTTCCGCCGCCCGCGGAGGACAGATACGGCCATTCGATCCCGCCAAAGGAGATGCTGCGGTAGGGATAAGCCTCGCAGAAGGCCCGGAACTTGCGCAATTCATCCTCGGGAGCATCGGCGTACAGTTTTCGGATTTTGGGATTCGAAAAATCCGCAAGATGATTCATGGTGTCCTCTCTTTTTTTTCTGACTGTCCTATCCCCCTAACCCCTATCCCCTTCCCCCACTTCCCCGCAGGGGAAGGGGGGAAGGGGTGCCCGAAGGGCGGGGTTGGGAGGTTGGGACAGCCTCACCATACCAACGGCAGCAGCCGGAACCGCACATGCCCGGCATACTCCCGGTAACCCTCCAGCCCGGCCGACAGCTTTTTTTCTTCCATGCCCGTCCGCGCCACGATGGCGATCACCGTGGCAACGGCCGGGAGGAACGCCCAGACCGAGTTCAGCAACAGGGGGGTGCCGAGGTCGAACAAAACCGCCCCCAGGTATCCGGGATGGCGGACGAAGCGATACGGCCCGCGGTCGCAGGTCGTGTGTCCTTTGTCTCCGGCGATCCGTATCACGCCGTAGAAGAACCGGTTGACCGCCATCGCCCATACGGTAATCAGCGACCCCGTTGCGACAACCGCGATCCCGGCGATCTGCAGGAGGTGCGGGATGCGCCCGGTCCATCCCCAACGCAAATCCAGGCCGGCGACGATGAACACCGCGGCCGGACCGAACAGGGCCATCACCCCGGCCAGGACCCGGTCCAGATCCCTTTTTCCGCGCAGCGACGCCCGGTCCCCCAGCAACGACGGGTTGACCCGCCATAGGATCAGTATGGAGATGATCTGGCCGGTCGCGTTGATGCCCAGCAATATCCACCCCGCCTGCCAATCCCAGTGCCCGGCCGCGGCGAACAGACAGACCGCATACACCGCCAGGAAAAAACCCGTTTGCAGAAAATACGCCAGCACACCGCGACGTTCATCGGCCATCGGGAACCCTCCTGTTGTGGATTTTTCGTTCGTGGTGTGTACGACCAAAGTAGCGGGAGGTTGCATGGCGGTATGCGCTATAGGCCTCCCCGTACTGCCGGAGCAGGTATTGTTCCTCCTGGAGAATCTGATAATGCAATCCGGCGACGGCCAGGATCGCCGCGGCCAGGAAAAATATGCTTCCGTTGAGCAGGAATGCGCCGACGAAATAGAGGTCAACCGACAGAAAAATGGGATTGCGCGACAGGGCAAAGGCGCCTTCGGTTACCAGCGATCCCGGATGCTGCTTGTCGATCCCCACGCGCCAGGAGGCGCCGAACGAGATGAGCGCCCAGACGAACAGCCCGCAGGCGCAAAGCAGCAGCGCGGCTCCGGCGGCCTTCCACGCGAATCCCTCCTGGAGCCGGATGTCAAAGGGCGCGGGGAATATGCGGAAGGGCGCATGGAGTGCGTACAGCGCGGATTCCGCCCACCAGAGGATCAACGCCGGGAAGAAGATCCACTCCAACAGCGCCGGGAAACCTACTTTCCCGGTGCCCAGCGTGAAGGGTTTGACCCCGCACATCCGCTGCAGTTGCACGGTCCGCCCGATCAGCAGAGCCAGGTAGACGGCCATGACGGCAAGCTGCAATGCATCGAAGGCGTCCATTATGCGCCAGCCCCTTTCGGCGGCTTTCCGGCGGGCGTCTCCGGTTGCGGCGGAAAGGCGGCCCTGCGAAACCGGAAATCGCACTGGGATCCTCCCTCGGCCAGAGTCGTCGTCCGGATCAATTCGATGCCCAGCGCGCCGAACACGGCGTAATCGGTCCGGCACAAGTACGGCCCCAATTCCTCCGCACCCTGGCTGCGGAGGAATTTCACGATGCCGCACTCGAGATAATCCGCCCCGTAGGCGAAGGTTTTCCCGTCGCCTTCGACGTGCACGCGCACCCAGTCGCCGGGGTATAGGCGCCCGCGGGTCCGTTCCGCCATCGCCCGCGACCGCCGCCGGCCGAAGGCGCTGAGCGAATACCATCCCATCCATCGGCGGAGGGGGCGGGGAAAGCGGCGGATGAAGGTTTCGGTGACGCGGTACAGGATATCGCCCGTCTCCTCGAGTGTTTTCCCGTGCCGCTGCATGGCCCGGTAGAAAGCGAGCGCGACCGCCGATTGAATCAGATTCGTCGTCAACGGGTTGTGCGTCCCGCCGATGTAAGGCAGGGCCGGGAGCAGCCGATCGCATTCCGCAAGGGAATCGCGCATTAACTCCCCGGCCAGGGATGCGCCGTACATCGTGCGAAGGATCTCCCGCCCGGCCGACGCCAGCTGCTTGTGGGCCTTGTGGACCACATGTTTGTTCCGGACGTAATATCCCTCCTCTTCCCGGGGCCGCGGTTTGCCGCCCGGAAGGATCATGGCCAACCCGCCCAGGACGAGGCCGGCGGCGAGGATCGCGATCCATTGGGTCCATCCGAGAAAGCTCACTTTCAGATGGAAGAAATAATCCGAATAGCCCGCCATTCCTTCCGTGCCCGGAATGACCATGAAGGCCGGCCGGATGGTGACGAAGATCAGCCAGTCGAGGACCAGGAGATCCCAAACGGCGAAGTACAACCCGATCAATGCGACGTGGACGAAGGCCGAGGGGAAGGTCAGTTCTCCGTCATGCTCCCGCCGGAGTTTGGCGCAGGACCACAGCGGCACGCCGGCGACGATGAGCAGGAACAGCACGCCCATCACCGATTGCTGGACGGGTGGGATCGAAACGGGCCCGACCGCCGCCTGGATATCCGGCGGATAGTCGCCGACCCACATCAGCGGATTGATATAGATGGAGCCGAGCACGACGATCGACAGCAATACGTTCATCACGGTTCCGTCGATCAGGATCCGTTTGAGGGAAAATTGACCAATCATTTTTTACCTTCCGTCTTTTTAAAATTCAACGTGTATACCCATAGGTTTCCGAAATGGCGGTCGGTTTGAAATCCGGCGGCTTCGACCAGGCGGCGGGTTTCGGCGGCGAACAGGTAATCCGGATCGAGGAATTCCTCGGTGATCGACAGCGCGCCGCCGGGCTTCAGCACGCGGCGCAATTCGGCCAGCGCGCGCGGGCGGTCGGGAATCTCCGGCAGGACGGTTACCAGAAAGGCGCGGTCCACGGAATTGTTTTTCAGCGGCAGATCGTGGGCGCCGGCCGTGTGGGTTTCGATGTTGTTCAGGCCGGCTTCGCGGGCGCGCCGCTCCAGGCGGGCGATCATTTCCGGCTGGATGTCGACCGCGATCAGGCGGCCCGACGGACCCAGCATCCGGGCGGCGTCGAGCGAGAAGGCGCCCGGTCCGGGACCGAGTTCGAGCACGCGTTCCCCGGCCCGGATGCCGACGCGTCCGAGGACCGGCCGCATGTACCGGCGGCGGATGGGGTTGTTCACGATACATCCGAGCGACGCCGGGCAGGGAGCGGAAAACCCCATCCGGTCGGCCAGACGGGAGAACAACTTCAACATCACCAGCCAGAAAAACGCAAAACCGAGCAGAAATGCAAGGAACACAATGCAAACGGTTTTCAGGATTTCGATCATGATGCGCGCCTTCCTCGGCGCCCCTCAGGCGCCCGCTCCGGCGGATCCCGCTTCCTTCCGCCCCAACAGGTAGTAGTTGACCGGCGCCGGATGGAGGACGTCGGTTTCCACGACGGCGAATCCGTGGGATGCGAACAGCCGGTGCACGTCTTCTTTCCGGAAATCCCATAGGAAGGAGATGACGCCGATCCGCTTCAGAAGCTTCTGCAAGCCCAGCATCAGCCGGATCGGGAAAGTAACCGGTTCGGCGTAACAATCCACGGCGCAGGCCAGCCATCCGGAGGGCGCGAGCACCCGGCGGGCTTCCCGCAGCAGAGCCTCCGGTTCCCGGACCACATGCAGCGTGTTGAACAGCAACACCACGTCGAAGGATTCGTCTTCGTACGGAACGGCGTACCCGTCTCCCACGCGGAATGTGATATTGGCGGCGGAAGCCCGTTCCGCCTTCCGCTTGGCCTGGGCGATCATCTGCGGGGAAATATCGACGGCGGCGATCTTGCCCGCATAGGGAGCGATGCCGAGGGTGACGATCCCGGTGCCGCATCCGATTTCCAGCACCGATTTCTCGGGCGTCAGGATGGACCGGACCTTTTGGATGGAGCGGTCGTAGGCCTTCTGGAATATCTTCAGCGTGCGGTTGTCGTACCCGGCGGCCTGCCGCTCCCAAACGGCTTTCTCCTTCTTCTGCCTCATTGCGTTTTCCATGTGACGGTCATTCTCCTTAAATGCGATGTGTCGGTTGCCTTTTTTTTTCGCATTCCGACGTTTTCCTCCGGCTAGAAGAACAGGAAGTAACGCGGAACCCGTTGCATGTAGGATCGGTAGGATTCCCCGTATTGCTTCAGGCAAATTTCCTCTTCGGCCAGGATGCCGGCATGGCTCAACAGACGGCTGATCACCCACAAAATAACCGCCGCTCCGGAGCCGACGGCGATCGCGGCGCCAAGCAGCACCAGCGCCGCCATGACAATCTGCGGATGGCGCGAAATTTTATACAGCCCGCGCGAGACCGGCTGATCGGGCGGCGTGTTCCGAAAATCGACCAGCGCCTTGACCAACCCCGCCAGGGCGGCCAGGACGATGGCCGCTCCGAGGTAGAACACCGGCTCGCCGGTTTTCAGCGGCGCGAATGCGATCAGGATCAATACGGCCAGCGCGACCAGTTTGCCGATGACGGTGAATACCGCTTGCTTGCGGCTCCATCCGGAGCGGTCCCACAACCGCTTGACCACCGATTTGGGGAAGATCCGGAACAGCAGGCCGTCGGTCAGCGCCAGCAAAACCAATGCGATCCAACCGTTCAGCCAGCCGAGCTTCAAAACAGGGAACCATTCCATCTGCATCCTCTTTTCTATTCGGATCGATCCACCCCAAGGCTTTTTTCGCCGGGGGAAGCTCACCAAAGGCCGGGGATCAGCCGTTTCACCCTGCGGCCGTATGCCTCCCACTCCGCGCCGAATTCCCTTTCCATCAGGACTTCCTCATCGCGGATGCGCAGCAGAACCAGCGCCATCGCCGCCACGGTGAACCCCACGCCGATCCAGGAACGGAACAGCAGGGATTGACCGATGCCCATGACGAAGATTCCGGAGTACCGAGGATGGCGGACAAAACGGTACGGCCCGCCGGTGATCAGGCGGTGGCCTTCCTGGAGCGTCACCTCCTGGCTGTAGAGCCGGCCCAGCGCCAGTCCGGACCAGAAGATCAGCCCCAGGCCCAACGCGGCAAGTAGCAGACCGATCCAGCGCAGGTTGGCGTTCTCCGCCGTCACCAACAGGCCGCGCCGGTCGGTGAAGGGAATCAGCACCAATCCGACCAGCAGCAGCAGCGTCACGCCGATTCGCACCAGGTGCTGGCGCGGGACGAACTTCTCGGATTTCCCCTTGCCGCCGCCGAAGCTCTCCGGCTCCCGGATCATCTGACAGGCCGCGGCGACGCCGAACCCGGCGATGGACGCCACGTACAGGGCGCGCTGCGGAAGAGCGAAGAAGCCCGCCGCGTCGTCGAGCCCCCAACCGAACACGGGAAATCCCGCGTACAGGATCAGCGTCCACAGAAAGGCGCCGAAACCTTTGAGATATTTCATGATCCTTCTCCTTTTCGGCCGTCCGGCCGGAAGACGCTGCGGATCTTGATGGCTCCCGTACATCGCGGCAGGAAGCGGCCCGTCCGCATCCGGTACGCCGGATACGCTTCGCCGAATTGTTCGACCATCATCGCTTCTTCTATCCCGCTGATGCGGTAAAAGAACGGAAGCGTCAGCGCCGCCAGGAGCAGCAGCGGCCAGGCGGCGGAAACCAGCGCCAACCCAATAAAGCACAAGGTCAGAGCGGAATACATCGGGTGGCGTACGAAACGGTACGGCCCCCAGGTGATCAGCGCATGGCTTTGGCGCAATTGCAGCACGGTGGACCAGTATTCCCGCAAGGTGTGGTGAACCCAGATCAGGAATAACTCTCCGGCGATGCCCAACCCGACCCCCGCCCAACGGCTCCATGCCGGCAAGGGAAGGTACATCCAGCCCGTCTTTTCGGGAAGTACGACGTACAATCCGACGATCGCCAACAGAGCCAGGAACATGACAGGTCGCAGCAGCATGCTGAGCCGTCCCTCGCGTTTTACGGCCTCCGGTTTCGCCGACCAGCTGTTTTGGCCCGCCCGGCGGACCTTCCAACCGAAGAACAGCCGGATCGCCAGCAGCGCGGCGAACAGTAGGAAAAAGAGGATCTTGAAGAAGACGTTTGTGTTCATGATGTCATCGATCCTTCGGCGGCTTTACCAGACACCCGGTATCAATCGGTAGCGCGTCCGTTGCGCATATGCTTGGTATCCGCCCAGCTCGGCGCGCAGCGTTTCGTCTTCCAGCGCCGTGCGGACTGCGATCAGCGCGGCGAACAGGACGGCGGGGATCAGTGTCCACAGCGATCCCAGCGCGATCGGCGTGGCGAGCCCGGCGACCAGCGCCCCGGCGTATCCCGGATGGCGGACCCACCGGTAGGGGCCTTGCGAGATCACGGCATGCCCGCGGTCGGTTTGGATCCGGACCAGCAGCGAGTAGAAGGGATTGGCGGCGGCCGCCCACTTGGAAAAGGAGTCCGCACAGAGCCATATCGCCAGGGCCGTCCATTGCACAGTGACGGAGAACGTCCCGGTCCATCCAAAACGCTTATCCAAACCGGCCGCCAGCAGTATCACCGGCAAAAGAGCCGTCGTGCTCCAAACCAGCGGCCGGTCCCAGGCCTTGACGCCCTCTCCGGGATGGGTGCGTTCGGCCCATAATTCCGGAGAGCGCGCGGATAAGGCAAAGGCGCCCGCCGCCGTGACGGCCGTCCGCAATCCGATGTAAACCCAGGCGATTCCCCAATCCGGACGGCCGGAGGAGAGGAAGATCAGCAGACAATGCAGGGCGGCGAAGGCCGCCAGACCGAACAGCCGTTTGCCTGCGGCCGGTCCGGGCCCGTGATCCCCGTGCGATCTGCGGGTATCTTCCGCGCTGTTCATCGGAAATGCCTCCGTTTCAGGTGCCGTCCTATCAGTTTGCGGACTGTGACGTCTTCCGCGCCGTCCGGTAGACCAGCTTGCGTCCCAGTGCGAATGCGCCGACATCCTCATGAACGATCGCCAAGCCGGCTTCCGTCAAGTGTTCGGGGTACAGCGTGTATTCGCCCTTGGCCATCCGGCGCTGCAGGGCGTTGGCCGCCCGCGGGCCGAATTCGGCGGAAACGTAACGCCCGCCGTCTTTCAGCACCCGCGCCACTTCGCGGACGGCCCGGCGCTTCTCCGCGAGGTCGAGGTGGTGGAACATGATGTTGGTGATCACCGCGTCGAAGGAGGCGTTCGGATAGGGCAGGGCGGTGATTGATCCAACCCGGAATTCCGCGGCACATCCCTTTTGGGCCGCATGGCAGCGCGCAACCGCTATCATGTTGGGCGAGATGTCGACCCCGTGCACTGCGCATCCGGGGAATCGTTCCGCGATGCGAAGGGCGGTCATGCCGGTGCCGCATCCCGCATCGAGCAGGCATTCCCCGTTCCGCGGGGCGGTCCGATCGAGCACCCGCTCGCGGAACGCCTCATTCGCCTTGCCGATCACGACGGTGAACAGCCGGTCGTAAACCGGGATGAGGGCGTCCGTAAAATCCGTGAAACGGTGACGATACATCGGCTTTTCCTTTTAAATGACGGATATCGCCAGCGGAACAGCGGCCAGGACGGCCGTCAGGGACGCCCAGATCCACAACGAGCCGAACATCCGGGTGCGTTTCCGATAATCGGTGTATTGGCCGGAAAACCGCACGCCGACATCGTACCGTTCTTCCAAATACGCCTCTATGGCGTTCAGGAGGAAGATGAACGGGAACATCATCAGGCCGTCCCACGTTCCCAGGAGAAGCGACAGCCCGAGGCTCGCCCAGATGATCGCGGCATATATCGGGTGCCGGAATTGCCCGTACAACCCGGTGGTCAGCAGGCCGGCTTTCACGTCCTGGCCGCCCAACGCTTTCCGCTGGCGGACGGCGACTATCCACATCAGGAGCGACGCCGCCAGCAAAACCGCGCCGATCACCGGATACACGATTCGCGCAATTGCTTCCTGGAAGAAGGCGGGCGCAGGAAAGACGCCCGGGTCGGATGGCAATCCGGCCATGAGGAAGCAGAGCAGGCAATAGGAGATGACGACGGTCAGGTTGGTCCACCGGCTCTCAAACAAAACGGGTAATTTGCTGCGGTTGGGCATGAGGATTCCCATCATGGCTACCATGACCGCGAGTATTCCGAGCAGCGACAAACGTACACTCCACATGGAAACCTCCGAGAATTCTCAAAAATTGCCGAATCCGCGCCGGCGGCCTTATGCGCTCCGCCGGATTCGCGGCAGCAGCCTTCCGGTCCGCTGCATGTAGGCGCGGTATTTCTGACCGAACAGCTCGGTCAGCAGTTGTTCCTCTTTCGGCATGCGCTGGAAGGCCATGATGCCGAAGCAGATCACGGGGATGAAGGCCATCACCCAGTTGCCGGCGACCAATCCGCCGCCGAGATAGTTCAGGAGATAGGCCAGGTAGATCGGGTGGCGGATGCGGCGGTAGGGGCCGGATTCCACCAGTTGGTGCCCTTCCTTCACGCCGACAAACGAGGAGAAGGAAAGGCTGAGATGGTAATGCGCCGTTCCCAGGACGGTGATGCCCAGGGCCAGCATCGCGACGCCGATCCAGCGGACGACGAGCGCGAACGGCAAGGCGTAGGCGAAGGCGAAGGTCCCGGGAGCCAGCAGGTACTCGGCGCCGAACACAATCGTGACGATCGCGGCGATCCCGCCGAAGATGAGGCTGACGGCGTTTTCCCGCGCTTGAAACCGGGCCGTGTCGCGGCGGATCTTGGATTGAAAATAAATCCGGATGGCGGCCATAGCCAGGAAGGCCAGGAAAATTATGATGCGGAATACGGTTTCGATTTGCATGATTACCTCGCAGAGAATCCGATCCGGCGTCTGGTGTTGGATGCGTATTCCCGCCACGGGGCGCCGAACCGGGCGGAGAGCTTGCATTCTTCGGCGACGATGAACACCCGGTCCGCCGCAATCCCGAACAGCGCGACGACGATCCACGGCGTCAGCGAGCCCGGCAGTCCGGCGATTCCGGCCAGCGCCAGGATGCACCCGAAGTACATCGGGTTGCGGCTGATCCGGTAAACGCCGCAGATGACGAGCGCCGTGGATTCCGCATCCGGCTTAATCCCCGCGCCGGCCGCTTGCAGCGTGCCGTGGGCCGCGGGGTTGATGCCGATAACGATCGCCAGCCCGATCAGGCCGAGCAGGGGCCAGGGGGCGGGAACGAGGGTTGTGACCGGCCACAGCAGATGGAGCGCGGCCATCCACAGCAGCGCCGCCAGCAGGTATTGGGTGGGGTCGATATTCCTGCTCATCACGATTCATCCTTTTGGGAATTGCGATGACGGACGTTTGCCGTTTCGGAAGGATGACGGCGGATGTGTCTAGTGCGGTTTGCCGTCCACCAGCGCCTGGCTGATGATTCGGCGAACCCTTCCGATCTGCCAGTGCAAACGGTGTGTTCCCGCGCGGGTCAGCCGAAGGGCGTCACCGGTTTCCTGCACCCAACCGTTTTCGAACAGCTCCGCGACGGCGTTCCGGACGGCGTCCTTGGTCTGGCCGGGTTGCGGCAGGCCGATTTCCCGCAGCATCGGGAAGGAGTCGAAATCCAGGGAACGGAGGGCTTCCCGGCGCAACTCGTCCGTGGTGCCCGCCTTGCCGGATTCCACCATGTACAACAGCCAGTCCTGGAGCTGCGTCCTGCGGAAATTCCGGTACTCCTTGGCGAAGAACATCGGGTACCGGGAAAGCGAATCGCCGCCGTCCTCTCCGCGCGGCAGCAATTCGGCGGCCAGTTCGATCCCGCTGCGCAGGATCAGCGCCGCCACGGCGATTCCCACCACGGTGTCGAGCAGGGGGAAGCGCAGCAGGGAAGCGATCAGCCCGGCGGTCACCCCGACGGCGACGAGCACGTGGTTGCGGGAATCCACCGATTGCATGATCAGCGTCATCGATCCGCCCTGCACGCCGGCATACCGCTGGTATGCGCCCAGTCCGAGGCAGATCAACCCCGAAAGCGCGGCCGAGAGGAACGTGTAGAGATCCACTTCCAGCACATCCGGTACGAACAGGCGGCGCAGGGAGGCGAACATCGCCAGGCCGCCGGTCAGGAGCATCATCGCCACCAGCACGAAATTGGCCGCGCGTTCCTTCCGGAACCGCACTCCGAAGAAGACCAACACGCTGGAAAGGCCGTCCATCAGCGTGTCGACGGCGTCGTTGAGCAGCCCCATGCTTCCCGAAAGGATTGCGGCGGGGATTTTGACCGCCGCCAACAACAGGTGAACCACAACGGCCACCCGCGAGACGGTCTCCGGCCGCAACAGGCCGGCGGCCAGGGCGACGGCCTTCCGTATGCCGGCAAGCCGCCGGCGGGCTTCATCGCGGCCTTTCTCCGTCAGCGCGAACCGGTCCTCCTCGCGCCGCACCCAGCCTTCCGCCGCCATCACCTCCAGATCGCGTGCCAGCTCCCGGACGAAATGCGCATCCTCGGCCGCGCTCATGCGGTACAGCGGGGAGAACACGCCGAACCGGCGCGGCAGGGCGTAGAAGTGCTCCTTGATTTCCGGCAGGGTCTGCGGCGAATCGGAAAGCGCCATCAGGACCATGTCGCTGTTGTCGTGCCCGCGCCGCTCGCGGCCGGACTGTTCGTGACGTCTGTTGCTCATGATTCTTCCGCGCATCCCTTTCCGGAGGGCCGGCAGTACCGGCACAGGCCGCTGAAATGCAGATGGATGTCCTTGACCAGCAAGCCTTTTTGTTCGCATAAGGCCCGGGACGCCCGCAGGATCTGCGGCGATTCGAATTCGACGACCTTGCCGCACTTCGTACAGGTGAAGTGGAAGTGCGGATGATCCCTGTCCGCCGCCTCGAAATGGCCGTGGTCTTCTCCCAGGTTGTGTTCTTCCGCCAACCCGAGTTGTTTCAGCAGGGCCAGAGTCCGGTAGACCGTCGCGATGCCGATCCGGGGATCCCGTTCCTTGGCCCGGGCGTAGATGGTTTCGGCGTCCAGATGACCGCGGCTGCTTTCCAGGACCTCCAGTATCAGCTGGCGCTGGCGGGTAAGCTTCAATCCGCGGCCGCGGATGGCTTGGGCGAGTTCTTTTCCGCTGGTCATGCCCGGGGATCCTTTCTCTCAGAATGAGGAATGCCCCATAAAATTGATAATAATTATCAATATCAATAATCATAAAGCCTTGGTTTCTTCTTGTCAAGGTGAATCAGGCAATATGACAATTCCGGTAAGAATTAGCGGAGCAGCCATTCATATTGCGGCAAGCAGGTTTTTCCAGGGGCAAGGAATGGGGGAAACGCCTGTTTATAGGGGATTTTTCGGAGGCAGCTTCGATGATCTCCGCCTGGTTGGAGCGGAGGCGCTCGATGCCGCTCTCCACCTCG
>JBJYXS010000393.1:0-2024 GCA_046260075.1 Anaerolineales bacterium
TTTTCCCCGGACCCCGGTGCGGGAACAGGGAGAAGGCGGCGAACACCGGAAACATCCAGCGCAGGAATTCCGAAGGCTGGAAGAAGACGCCGTCAATGCCGAGCCACAACCGCGGAGAATCGGCCGAAGCCCCCACGCCGACGACCAAGGTGGCGCCGAGCGCCAGCAGCGCGCCGCCCAACCAGAGATAGCGGTACTTGCGGATTGTTTCCAAGCCGCGGGGCAGGCGCAGAAAAACCAGCAGCGTCGTACCGGCCGCCGCCAGCCAGATCGTCTGGCGCAGCGCGGTAAACGGGGAAAGCCGGGCTTGGATGAGCAATCCCCATCCGCAAAGGAACATCGCCGCCGGGAAGAGCAGGGGATCGCGGCCGGGAAGCGAGCGGTTGAGACGGACGTGGAGAATCCATGCGACCGCGATCCAGACCGCCGGAGGGATGAGAATCCACAAAGCGGCCGGCGGGAGGATCCACTCCCCCGCCTGCATCGATGGGGCCAGCAGGAGAGCCGCGGCCCCGAATGCCTGAAAGGCGGATCCCGCGAGGAGCAGCGCGGCTTCCCGCCGGGAAACACTCATCATGCGGACGGTTCCGCGGGGGAGGGGCGGTCGGAGTCGGACGGGTCGCCAGCGGATTCGCCGGTGTGGAACTCCAGCCGGATGCGTCCGAGGCGTATCCGGTCGCCTTTGCACAGAACCGTCGGCTGGGAGACGGGGATCTGGTTCAGCAAAGTGCCGTTCCGCGAATCGAGATCCTCCATCCACCAGCGCCCTTCCGTTTTCCACATGCGGGCGTGCACGGCGGAGACGGTTTCATCGATGATGGATACTTCCACGCTGGGAGACCGTCCGATGAAGCAGGAGTCTTTTGTCAGGGGGTATGAACGCTCCACGGTGCCGTCGTCCCGCAGACGGTTCAGAACGGGACGCGGCGGCCCGGCGGATAGTCCGGCCGCCGCCCGCAGATCCCGCCATAGCATGAAGAGGACCATTGCGAGGAATGCGTACAGGCAGACCGCCAGGGCGATCCGTGCGAGCAGCATGAGAATCGAAATGCTCATGCCGGGCGGTTCTCCGGCGGATCCGTCGGTTCGGGTTTCGCAGGCGGGGCGGGCGGGGTGATCGGCTGGGTGATGCTTTCCTCGCGGTCGTCCCCGTAGATCATTTCCGTGTTGCCCACCCGGAACACATCGCCGGGCTGCAGAACCCATTCGTGCACGCTGGTGTTGTTCACCCGCAGCCCGTGTTTGGATTCCAGATCCGTGAGCACGAACTGGCCGTCGCGGGCGCGCAGTTGGGCGTGCCGGCGGCTCGCCAGCGGATCTTCGAGCACCAGATGGTTGTCCAGCTGGCGGCCGATGTTCAATACCGGACGGTTGAGCGGGAAATGGCGCTGCCCGTTGATGATCAGGAATGCTCCGCGCGGCAGTGTGATCGGTTCCGTTGCCGCGGCCGGGAAGGCGTCGGTGCTCTCGTCGCCGGTGTGGACGATCTCGGCCCACACACGGATGCTCTCCTCGCGCAAGGAGGGATCGGTTTCGAATTCGATCTGGATCGGATGGAGCAGGATCATTTCGCTTTGGCGGATGTGCTCCTCGAGTTTGCCGGACAGGACCGCCACCAGATCCGGAACGGCGGTGGCTGTCTCACCGATCCGTTTTCCCAGTTTCAGGCGGTAGAGGTTCGGCGCGATCCAGCGTCCGCCCGGCCCCTGCTCGGAACGCTCTTCCAGCGCCTCGATCAAACGGGTCAGCAGTTTACCGGCGTGAACGATGTGGGAGGATAGCGCGCCGGTGCGTTTTTCGAACAGGTTTTCGAGGTGGTTTTCGATCTTGCGCAATGGGTCGACCATGGGTTCTCCCGGTACGAAAGGTATTATATCCTTCCCGCGGATTAACGGCGCGTGGGAGAGATCTTGGGCGGCGGAAGGAAGGTTGGGTACAATGCGGTGTATGCGTTTCCTGCGGCGTGTGATGGAGAGTCTGATCGTCGTCTGGGCGGTCGCAACCGCGGCGTTCTTTGCGCTGCG
>JBJYXS010000394.1:0-2591 GCA_046260075.1 Anaerolineales bacterium
CCCTCCTCCGCGGAAAACAGGTGGTCCGGCGGCACGTACGGCAGGGCCGCGTGGGCCGCGCGGTAGGGCGCATCCGCCGGGTCGGTCAGCATATCGAGGAGAAATTGCCGGGTTTGCTCGCCGCGCTCTTCCAGCATCCGGACGGTCAGGTCGGATCCGTAGACCGGAATGCCTGCCGCGACCAGGGCGGCGTTCCCGCCGAGGTTGTCGACGTGATAGCCCGGATTGATCGCGGTGATGTTCCGCCCGCCGAACCGGTCAGTGATCCAATCCAGGACGGCCTGCATCGCCTCGGGCGTATAGGGCGTTCCCGCCAGCACCAGTTCGTTATTTTCCATTTCGACGATCAGCGAATTGGCCGGCCAGGGGAAGTCGTGCGTGACGACGTGCACGCCCTCGCGGATGGTGCGCAGATAAAGACCCTCGCCGAGCGGAATGCGCGGGAAGTCGGTATCCGGACCGGCCGTGGGCATCGCGCTCGGGGAAGGAGTGCTTGCGGGTGATGCGGCTGTGGCGGTGCATCCGGCGCACAGCAGAATAGCAAGAAGGAGGATCGGTTTTCGACTCATGAGAGGCACTATATCATGTGGCGGAAGCCTGCCGGGCGCCCGTTGCGGATGCACAGGGATTCCGTAGGGGGATAGTCTGCCGGAAATGTGGAAGGCGGCGGATCAGATGTTGCCCGGCACCATCGTATTTGCGAGGATATCCTCGATCAGCGTTTTAGCGGTGACGCCCTTCAACCGGGCCGAAGGCGAAAGCAGCAGCCGGTGGGCCAGTACGGGGATTGCGACCGCCTTGACGTCGTCGGGGGTGACGTAATCCCGGTCCGCCAGCACTGCATGCGCCTGCGCCGCGCGGGCCAGCCCCAAGCTGCCGCGCGGGCTGGCGCCCAGGTTCACGTCGGGCAGGGTCCGCGTCCGCGAGGCCAGGTCGACGATGTACTGCCGCACGCCGCGCTCGATGTGCACTTCGCGCACCGCCTTCTGAGCCTCCACCACGTCCGCGGCGGAAGCGACCGGCTCGAGGTCCTCGATCGGGTGGCGCAGCTGCTGGCTTTCCACCACCCGCTCCTCCTCCTCGGTAGACGGATAGCCGAGGGTGATCCGCATCAGGAAACGGTCCATCTGCGCTTCGGGCAGCGGGAAGGTTCCCTCGTGCTCGATCGGGTTTTGGGTCGCCAGCACCTGGAACAGGTCGGGCAGGGCGTGGGTGACGCCGTCGACGGTGACCTGGCGCTCCTCCATCGCCTCCAGCAGCGCCGCCTGGGTCTTTGGCGTGGCGCGGTTGATTTCGTCGGCCAGGAGGATCTCGGCCGTCACCGGACCCGGGCGGAATTCGAAGGTACGCGATTGCGGATTCCAGATCGAGACTCCGGTCACGTCGCTGGGCAGCATGTCCGGCGTGAACTGCAGCCGGTTGAACGAGCAGCCCAGCGAGCGGGCGATGCTCTTGGCCAGCATCGTCTTGCCCACGCCGGGGACGTCTTCGATCAGTATGTGCCCCTGAGCCAGCAGCCCGGCGACGGCCAGCTTCACCTCGTCCGGCTTGCCGTATATGACCAGCGAAATATTATCGATGAGGCGTTGCGCAACGGTATGAGCGGATTCCATGGTCTTCAGCACTCCGTATTCATGCGGGATGTGTTAAGCGATCGGCTGGCATCTTTCCGGGACCGATAAAGCTCTTCTTCTTTGACAACTGTCAAACCATCGGGACAACCGGATACCATGACCGGTTTCGAGGGCCAAGGATACCATAGCCGGCGGGCCGCGGAAAGCCCGCGCCGCATGAACATGCCGCGACATTGTATTTCATCGGAATCCGCACAATCGGGAATTCCGCCGCCGTTTCCTTGTGCTTTTTGTGCCTTTTGCGGTTTCTGTGCGCCGGATTTTACAATGATGCAGGGAGGTTCGAATGCTTTCTGCAGACAACCGTTTTCGATCCGTCGCCGTCGTCGCACTGCTGCTGTGCGCGGGATGCCATTTCGGGATATCGGAATCGGGTTCGCCCCGGCCGTCGGACGCGATGCCGTCCGGTGGGCGCTGCGGGGACGGCGTCTGCGCGCCGCCGGAGAACGCCGCCCGCTGCCCGGCCGATTGCTCGGAAGGCTCCCCGGACGGGACGTCGCCTTCCGGATCGGTGCTGTATTACGGGGTCATGGTCCATCTGGAAGGCTGGGACGATGCCCGCAGCCGGGAGAAATTCGAACAGCACGCCGAATTGGTCCGCCGCTACGCCGCGCTCTTCGAATCCTACGGCGCCCGCCTTACTCTGGAGAGCAAGGAGTTCACCGACGGGTGCATCGTCTGGGGGGATAACGTCCTCCGGGAGATGGAAGACCGCGGGCACGGGATCGGGGTGCACGCCGATATCGGCGGCGAGCCGGATATGGTATGTGAAACCTTCACCCCCCAATTGCGGGACCGCAAGCAGGTCCTCGAATCGCTCGGCGTGCGGGTACGGCACGTCTCCGGGATCGTCTCGCATTGCGACTGGGTGGCCGCCGCCGCCGATGCCGGATACGCGTTCGCCTCCGGGACGGTGGCTTACGCGCTGATGTCGCTGCCGGCGGAGCTGCGTCCGGA
>JBJYXS010000395.1:0-5169 GCA_046260075.1 Anaerolineales bacterium
AACCCGGCGGCGATCACCGGCGTTCCGCAGATCATGGATTCGATCTGCACCAATCCGAACGTCTCGGTGCTGTTGATGCTTGGCAATACGGTGACGTCGCAGGATTTAAAGAACGCCGCCATGGCATCGGGCGGGAGCACGCCCAGGAAGGTCCAACGTTCCCCCAAAGCCGTCAGGAGCGGAGCGATCTTGCGTTCATAAGCTTCCTCACCGAGCACGTTCTCGCTTTGTCCGGCGAAGAGGAACCGCGTACCCGGATGCCGTTCCAGGATCGTCGGCGCCGCCTCGAGCAGATACTCCACCCCTTTTTCCGCCGCCAGCCGGGCGGCCATGCCGATGACCTTATGCCCCTTCAGACGATGCCGCTTGCGAAAGGCCTCTACCTCCTCTTTCCCGGCCCGGCCCACCTCGACCGGGGGCGGGATGACCTCGACCTTTTCCAGATAGCGGGAGAGGTACGGCGAGTGCTCCGCGAAATCCCGGGTATAGGCGACGATCCTATCCGCCAGGTTGGCAGCCGCATGGTTGGCGACGTCCACCACCCGGTTGGCTACGCGGTTGAACAGGGTCGGCGGAAGGCTGAGATCCGAATGGTAGGTCAGCACGGTGGGTTTGCGCAGCAACCTTCCGCGCAGGGCGATTCCCGGCGCATCGAACTGCGGCAGATGGATGGACAGAACATCGTGGGAGAGCGCCAGCCGGGTGGCCCATCCGCCGATGGTGGGCATGATCACGCCCTTGCTGACCCGGAACCACACCCACGGCCGGACGATCCGGAGTCCGTCCACGGTCTCATCGGCCGGAAGCGTGCGGTCGAATCGGGAGGTGAGCACGGTCACCTGATGGCCGCGGCGGATCAACGCCCGGCCGAGCCGTTCGGCATAAATGGTCAGCCCCGAAACGTGCGGGCGGTAATAGGTCAATGCGATCAGGACGCGCATGGCGGCTCCGTGGACAGATTGCCGGGAGGCCGGGCGTCGGCCAGGATCGATCCCAGCGTCCGTCCTTCCACCATCAAGCCCAGCGCACCGAGTATGGAGAGCAAGACGATATTCAATAAATGAATGGCGATCGCGTACGCCAGCGCCGTATCCCGCGCCAGACCGCCCATCGTCAGCACGACCGTCACCGATCCTTCGAACACACCCAGCGAACTCGGCGTGGCGGGCAGCGCCACGCTGATCAATCCGCCCGCCAGCGAGAGCAATCCCCAGTATACGGATGCGCCGGGGAAAAAGCCTCGCAACACAACCCAATATTCGGCCGCCCAGATCAGCATGGTGATGATGATCCAGAAAAACGCCGGCAACGATCGCCGGAGATTCCTCACTTGCGCCAGGCCGTTCAGAAAATGGTCCAATGGATCGAGCAGCGGCCGGATCCGCGGCCATTTTTCCGCCGCGACGGAAGCGGTTCGCAGAATCCATCCGCGGGCGGCGCCGAGTAAAAAAAGCGCAAAGAAAAAAACCGCCGCCATTGCCAGCGCCGTCCACAGCGCCCGGCTGCTCCATGCGATGCCGGCAATCATCGGGAAGATGGTCAGCATCAGAACGCAGGTGAAGGCCAGGTCGAACATACGCTCGAGCGCGACGGCGGAAAGCGCCGCGCCGGCCGTCACCTGCACCGGGCTGCCGTCCCTGTTCCGGCTGATCAGAAAGGCGCGGGCCACATCCCCGATCCGAAAGCCGATCCCGTTGATCATATAGCTGATGTTCAAGGTCCAAAAGCACCGCGCGGTCGGGACGGCCTTCCCCATCAGGCAGCGCCAAGCCAGCGTGCGGGTGAACATGGCGGCGACGGTCAGCGCGACAGCCGGCAGCATCACCCATAATTGGGCGTTTTTCCACGCATCGACCAACTTCCGCCAATCCACCGCAACCGCCAGGAGCAATACGACCAATCCGCCGATCAGCAGGCCGGGGAGAAGCCGCCGCCATCCGTTCCGCGCGCCGGAAGCGTTCATTCCTCGCGCCCCATCCCCAGCACGGCCAGGAAGGCTTCCTGCGGCACCTCTACGCTGCCCACCATCTTCAGCCGCTTCTTGCCGCGCTTTTGCTTTTCCAGCAGTTTCCGTTTGCGGGTGATGTCGCCGCCGTAGCATTTGGCGAGCACGTCCTTGCGTACGGCCCTGACGTTGGCGCGCGAGATCACCCGTCCGCCGGCCACCGCCTGCACCGGGACGACGAACTGCTGGCGCGGGATGACGTCCTTCAGCTTGGACACCAGCGCCTGCCCGCGGTGGTAGGCGTCGTCGCGGTGGACGATCGTCGCCAAAGCGTCGACCGGCTCATCGTTGAGGTGGATATCCAGCCGCACAAGGTCCTCCGGCCGATACTCCAGAAAGGAATAATCGAGTGAAGCGTATCCGCGCGTCCGGGATTTCAACTTGTCGTAGAAATCGACGATCAGTTCCGCCAGCGGCAACTCGAAGGTCAGCTGTACCCGCCCCGGCGAGGTCATGGCCTGTTCGCGGAACACGCCGCGCCGCTTGGTCACCAGGTCCATCACCGTGCCGTAGTACGATTCCGGGGTGAAGACCTGCAGTTCCATCCACGGTTCGCGGATTTCGGCGATTTCCCCCTCGGGCGGAAGTGCAGCCGGCGAATCGATTTTTCGCAGGGTTCCGTCCTGCATCAGAATTTCGTATTCCACGGACGGCGCGGTGGCGATCACATCCAGATCGTATTCGCGTTCCAACCGCTCCTGAATAATGTCCATGTGGAAGAGACCCAGGAATCCGCAGCGGAAGCCGAAGTTCAGCGCCTGGGAAGTTTCCGGCTCGAAGAACAGCGAGGCGTCGTTGAGCTGAAGCTTTTCGAGCGCATCCTTCAAATCGGCATAATCCTCGCCCTCCACCGGGTAGAACCCGGCGAACACCATCGGCTTGATGCGGCGGTATCCCGGGAGAGGTTCTTCGGCCGGATGGAGCGCGGTGGTGATCGTATCGCCGACCCGGCACTCGCGCACGGTCTTCAGACCGGTGGCGATGTAGCCCACCTCGCCGGCGGAGAGTTCGCCGGTGGGCCGCATATCCGGCGCGAAGATCCCGACTTCGATCGGATCGAACCGGGCTTCCGTCGACATTACCTTCAGCGCGTCGGCCGCGCGCAGCACGCCTTCCCGCACGCGCAAATAAGCCACCACTCCGCGGTAGGAATCGTAGTGTGAATCGAAGATCAGGCCGCGGGCACTCTCCTCCGCGGATCCGGCCGGGGCAGGCACCTTGCTCACGATCGCCTCCAGCACGGCGTCGATGTTCACTCCGGTCTTGGCGGATATCGCAATCACATCGCCCGCGTCACCGCCCAGGAGCGACGCCACTTCACGGGTCACCTCTTCGGTCCGGGCCGAGGACAGATCGACTTTGTTCACCACCGGGATCACTTCGAGATCGGCCTCCAAGGCGAGGTAGAGGTTGGCCAGCGTCTGAGCCTCGATACCCTGGGTGGCATCGACCACCAGCAGCGCCCCTTCGCAGGCGGCCAATGCGCGGCTCACCTCATAGGCGAAGTCCACGTGGCCGGGGGTGTCGATCAGGTTGAGTTCGTAGACGGCGCCGTCGCGGGCGGCGTACTGCATGCACACAGCCGAGGCCTTGATCGTCACGCCCCGCTCGCGTTCGAGATCCATGCTGTCCAGCACTTGTTCGGTCATCTGGCGGTCGGAGATCGTACCCGTCCGCTGCAACAACCGGTCGGCGAGCGTGGACTTGCCGTGGTCGACGTGGGCGATAATGCAGAAGTTGCGTATATGGGAGGTATCCATCGGTATTTGCGCTCCCACGGCTTCCCGGGAGCGCCCGCTAAGTATAACCGATTATGCCGCTTTTTCCGTGCTTTAAGGGGAAAAAGACGGTTGTATTTCACGGAAAACAGACTCGGGCCAAACATTACCCGGACCGTTGGATTATCCACCCTCTGCATTCCGCAGGGATTTTCCCAGGTCGGCTTTTATTGCGGGGGTTGGGGGTGAGGAAAAAGCCGGAGCGGGAACCCGAGCCATTATTCTACTTCGTCCGGAATAAGGCGGGTAAGCCTGTTTCTCACGGCGAATTCGGGAAAGGATTCCGGATCCCACTTTTCCAATCGAGAGCATCACTCTCTACCGTCCACATCCTTCTGTTTCCGATCGGGAGAGTCCTACTCCGAAGCGCTTCCAGTGTTTGGGAAAGATACCTCCACGACGGCATTCACCAGCCGCCGAAGTTTTTCCGCATCGGCTATTGACTCAGCGCATAGAAGATGCGCCAGGAATTCCACATTCCCGGCCGGTCCTTTCAACGGAGACCGGATCAAACCGGCGGCGGAAAAGCCGGCATCCTGGGCCGATTGGAGGACCGACTCCAGCACGGAGCGGTGAACGGCGGGATCCTTAACCACCCCGCCCCGGCCCACCGACTTCCGACCGGCCTCGAATTGCGGTTTGATCAGCACCACGGCTTGGCCATCCGGTTCCATCCACCCGCGGAATACCGGAAGCACCAACTTCAGCGAGATGAAGGCGAGGTCGGCCGTCACCAGGCGCACCGGTCCGGGAAGCGTTTCCACAAACCGAACGTTCCTGCCCTCCATCACCGTCACCCGCGGATCGTTGCGCAATTTCCAATCCAGGATGCCTTTGCCGACGTCGATGGCGTATACCTTGGCGGCGCCGTTCTGCAACAGGCAGTCGGTGAACCCGCCGGTGGAAGCGCCGGCGTCGGCGCAGATCCAGCCCTGCGGGGAGATGCGGAAGCTCTCCAGCGCCGCGGCCAGTTTTTCGCCGCCGCGCGAGGCGTACGGCGGAGGAGCGACCAATTCGATCCCGGCCGAAACCGGGACCGCCTTCCCGGGCTGCCGCTTCGTCTCGCCGTCCACCCGCACCTTGCCGGCCAGGATCAGCCGCTGGGCCAGCGAGCGGGATTCGGCCAATCCGCGTTCCACAAGCAGAATGTCGAGCCGTTGTTTGGACGTTCTTGCCATATCCAGCCTGTGAGGAAAACGACGGCGTATCGGTATCGTTCCAGCTCCCGATCCTTCGCCCCGATGTGCAGAAAAATTATACCCTCGCAGAACAGCCATCCAAATGTGCCGCTCTGTGCGGGTGAAAATCCCATACGTCCGCCGGAAGGGCTCCCCTCCCGGTATATAATCCTGCCATGGATGACCTACCGCTTTCCGGACGGGCAGC
>JBJYXS010000395.1:5269-11389 GCA_046260075.1 Anaerolineales bacterium
GTCGCGATCAATCTCCGCGCCCCGTTCTTCCTCTCCCGGGCCTTCGCGGCGCAGACCGACAGCGGCGATATCATCTTTCTGGCCGATGCGCGCGCCGAACGGCCGGCCGAAGGATACCTTGCGTACACCCTCTCCAAATCGGGCATCATCGCCCTCACACGCAGCCTGGCCAAATCGCTCGCGCCGGGAATCCGCGTCAATGCGGTGGCGCCCGGCGCGATCCTCCCGCCGCCCGGCAAAGGCGCGGAACATCTCCGGCGGCTCGCCCCGGAAATCCCGCTGGGGAGCACCGGGACGCCCGACGACATCGTCCGCGGCGTGCTGTATTTGTTGGCGGCGGAGTTCGTCACCGGCGAGGTGCTGCACATCGACGGCGGCCAATATTTATAATTCCGTACGCCGCCGAACAAGACGGCGGGAGGAAGCCATGACCGATACGATCGAAATCCAGGATCTGCTCGTGCGCACGATCATCGGTGTGTCCGAAGAAGAACGGCGCGATAAACAGGACGTCCTGATCTCGGTGGCGCTGCGCACCGACACCGCTCTCCCGGGCGAGACGGACGACCTGGCCGATGCCGTCAATTACCGGACGATCACCAAGCGGATACTCGCCCTGGCGGATCGCTCCCATTTCCGGCTGATCGAACGCTTCGCGGAGGAGATCGCTTCGCTGTGCCTGGCCGAAGAGCGCGTGGCGGGCGTGCGCGTTACGGTCGCCAAGCCCGGCGCCCTGCGCTTCGCCCGCTCGGTGTGCGTGACGATCGAACGGAGCCGTCCCGGTGGCTAAGCATCTCGCCTGGCTGCTGCTCGGCTCGAACATTGATCCGGAAATCCATTTGGCCGCGGCGGTGGAGCGGCTTGCCCGGCAGGGCGCGCTGCTGGCCGTCTCCTCGGCCTGGCAATCGCCGCCGGCGGACGGATCCCGCCAGCCGGATTACCTGAACGCCGCCGTTCTGCTGCAAACCGAGCGCACGCCGGAGGAGCTGCTGGAACGCGTTACGGCGCCGATCGAAAAGGCGCTCGGACGGGTGCGGACGGCCGACATCTTCGCCCCCCGCACCATCGACATCGACCTTGCTCTGTACGACGACCGGACCGGGACGGCGGCCGGAAAGGCCCTGCCCCATCCCGACATCCTCCGTTACGCGCATTGCGCGGTGCCGCTGGCGGAAATATCTCCGGATACGGTCCATCCGGAAACCGGCGAAACCCTGCGCGCCATCGCCGGCCGCCTTCGCACGCCCTCCATGCGCCGGCGGGAAGACCTCAACCTGAAATCCTTCATCAAGCCGGCCGGACCCGCCCCGCAAGAACCCGAACGCGGGGCCTAGCCGCCGCATCAGGAGATCATTATGCCCACGATGCATCCCGATCCCACCGATTTCGAAATCTTCCGCGACGACCTGACCGACCGGCCGGCTCAAGGCTGCGAGGACGACATCGAATGCGCGGTCCGTTCGATCCTCGGAGCGATCGGCGAAGACCCCGGCCGCGAAGGCCTGCTTCGCACGCCGCTGCGGGTGGCCCGCATGTACGAGGAGATGACCGCCGGCTACCGCGTCGACCCGGTCAAGCTGATCAACGAGGCGATGTTCACCGTGGATTACGACGAGATGGTGGTCGTGCGCGATATCGACTTCGCCAGCCTGTGCGAGCACCATCTGCTGCCGTTCGTGGGCAAGGCGCACGTCGCCTACATCCCCGACGGCAAGGTGATCGGGCTATCGAAGATTCCGCGGGTGGTGGAGATGTTCGCCCGCCGGCTGCAGCTGCAGGAGCGGATGACCCAGCAGGTCGCGGTCTTCCTCGAAGAGACCCTCAACCCCCGCGGGGTGGCCGTCGTCGTGGAGGGCCTGCACATGTGCATGGCCATCCGCGGGGTGAAGAAGGCCAACGCGCGCATGGTGACCAGCGCGGTGCGGGGATCCTTCAAGGAGAACCTCAACACCCGCAACGAATTCTTCTCCCACATCGGCCATCCGCACCTGGGCGCGTGACGGCCGGATTCTTTGACTTCCCCTCCGGCCCCGTGATAGAATGCCACCCGCTGGGCCGTTAGCTCAAGTGGTAGAGCAGGTGCCTTTTAAGCACTTGGTTGAGCGTTCGAGTCGCTCACGGCTCACTGGAAGGGAAACGCAAGCACCGCTGGAGGGCTCCGAACCGCCCTCCGGAATCTTGACGGAAGGCTTTCCGCCCAGTACAATCCGCACGCTGTCCCTGGCGAGGTAGCTCAACGGTAGAGCAGGGGACTCATAAGCCCTTGGTTGATGGTTCGATTCCATTCCTCGCCACTCTGAGACCGACCATGGACGGTATGCCATGGTCGTTTGCATTAACACCGACCATCGACGATCGACCATCGCCGTAGGTTTCTCGAGAAGGTGTATTCGCGGTCCCCGTTACTGGTAAATGGTCCCCTTAGAAACTGAATTTACTTACCGATCGCTTTCCCATCCCAAAGAAGTCCTTTCTCCACAACAAGAATCGCTCAATAGGAATTATCGACCATGGGCCATCGTCCATGGTCCACGGTCCGACGTCCATCGCCCACCGTCCATGGCCCGCAACCGATCATCGCTGATCGCTGGTCGCTGGTCGATCGTCGCTCGTCAACTCACAACCCCGTCTCCCCGAACACCCTCAGCCACTCCTCGGCGATCAGGGCCGCGCCGGTCGGGCCCGGATGCATGACGTCGGAATACATGTAGTCGGTGTACCAATTTTCGCCGTAGAGGTTCCAGGTATCCAGCAGGAAAACCGGCTTCCCCGCCTCCGCAAACTCCTCCGCCAGCGCCCGCTGCTCGTCGGCCAGGCGTTTGAGGCCGAGGTTGTATTCGCACCAATATCCGCTCTCCCAGACCAATTTTCCGCTTTCGTCGATGTGCGACCAGGGAAGCCAGCTGGAGACCGGAATAGCCGTAAGGAGCACGGCCGGGATCTCCTTATCCGCCAACTCCTCCAACTGTTTTCCCAAATATTCGATGTGCTGTCCGACGAGGTAATCCAGTTTCTCTGGGATAAGGGCGTTCGTCGTCCGGTCGAAAAAACCCGGGCATCCCAGCAAATCGTTGAACCCCCACCAGATCGTCACCAGGTCGGGATCCGAAGACAGCACTTTCTCTTCCATGTGTTCGTAAGCCCACTTCGCCATGCGCCCGCCGTAATTGGCCAGGATCAGGTCGTATCCGTCATCGAGCGATTCGCGGAGGTTGTCGACGAAGGAATATCCCGATTTGCCCTGCCGTCCGACTTCCCCGACCTTCAGCAGGCTGTCGCCGTAGAAGACGATCGTCAGAGGGCGCTTGGGGGTTACGCTCGGAGTCGGGGTGAAGGTCGGCGTGCGGGTCGGCGTCGGGGAAGACGTCGGGGTCGGTGACGGCGCGGCGGCCGGCGTGCGGGTCGCCGTCGCGGGAGGATTCTCCATCGGCGAGCCGCAGCCCGCCAGCCAGACGGCGAACAGGCAAACCGTCGCCCGCAACAGTACGTTCGATGACAATCCGGTAAGGGGTTTTGCGTTCATCGCCGGTGAATGGGAATCGACCCTCTCGCCATTATACCCATCCGGAATGCCCGCCGATTCGGCGAACGGTTCCTTCACATTCCCGTGACGGGCGACGGGGGATTCCCGCCGGCACTGTATCGGGCGTAATACCGTTTTCCCGCCCTCCGCCCCCGCCCTATTCCCTCAACGCGCAGGATCTCGGAGGCGGCATGTCAGCTCCGGCCCCGGTTCCGCCGCAGACGGAGGTTGATCCCCTTCCCGATCTCGACGACCGCGAGGAGCGCCAGGGCCACTCCCGCCACCCACATCCACTCCTCCAACCCCAGGGGGACGATGCCCAATAGATCGCGGATCCCGGGAACGATGAAGGCAACGGCCATCGTTGCCAATCCTCCCAATACCGCCCAGATCAACGGTTTGTTCCGGCTCAGCGGGCCGCTGCGGAATATGGACCGGCGCATGCTGCGGTAGGCGAAAATGTAAATCATCGAGTTGACCCCGAAACTGGCGAATACCAGGCTGCGCCCCTGGGCTGCGTCGCCATGGACCTGCAGGAAGTGGTTGAACATGACCAGCGCGAAGATCGAGCTGGCGACGCTGATGACCCCGATCAGCGCCATCCCCAGGCCGGTCAGGACGGGCTCGGCGAGCGATTTCGGCTTTTCGCGCATGATCCCCTCTTCGATCGGCTCGAATCCCAGCACGATATCCGAGGGCCCGTCGCAAATCAGATGAATCCAGAGGATCTGCGCCACGGTCAGCGGAGCCGGCCAGCGGAGCATCATCGCCGCGAAGATGGCCAGGACCTCGGCGAACGAATTGGAAAGGGTGTAGGCCACCACCTTGCGGATGTTCTCGAAGATGGTCCGGCCCTCCTCGATCGCCGCGACGATCGTGCGGAAGTTGCTGTCCATCAGGATCAGATCGGCGGTCTCCTTGGCTACGTCGGTGGCGCTGCCGACCACCACGCCGATGTGGGCCCGTTGAAGGGCGGGCGCGTCGTTCACGCCGTCGCCGATCATGGCGGTCACCTCGCCCTCGGCCTGCAACGCCTTGACGATCCGCAGTTTGTCCTGGGGACGGATCCGGGAAAAGACCGCCGTCCGGGCCGTCTGCTCACGGATCTGCCCGTCCGTCAATCCCTCCAGTTCGCGCCCTTCCAGAACGCCGTCCCCCTCCTCCATCAGTCCGATATTGCGGGCGATGCGCTCGGCGGTTTTACGGTGATCCCCGGTGATCATCTTGATCCGGATGCCGGCTTGGCGGGCGACCGCGATGGAATCGGCCACCCCTTCGCGGACCGGATCTTCCATCCCCAACAGTCCCAACCAGGTATACCCGCTGTGGTCCTCCAGCGGTCCCAGCGGCCGGTACGCCAGGCCGAGCAGGCGCAGCCCTTCGCCGGCCCACGAATCCGCCTGCGCCGAATTCCGTTCCCGTTCCGCCGCCGGAAGCGCGCACATCGGCAGCACGATTTCCGGAGCCCCCTTCAGGAAATTGAAGGATTCCCCGCCGATCCGGTTGGCGGTGATCATGTATTTCGTTTCGCTGGTGAACATCTCCTCGGCCAGGCGGTCGGCACGGTCCGAGAGTTCGCGGACGTCGTCCGGGCGGGTCTCCACGGCATATTCCCATAGCGCCACATCCACCGGCCCCTCGAGATCGTTGCAAAGGGTCATCACCTGGCAGGAGCGCAGCGGATCGGAAAGGTCGGTCCGCGTCACACGCATCCGGCCTTCGGTGAGCGTGCCGGTCTTATCGGTGCAGATCACCGTGACGGATCCGAGGGTTTCGACCGCCAGCAGGCGCTTCACCAGGCCGTTGCGTTTGAGGATCTTGCGCATCCCCAGGACGAGGATGACCGTCACCGCGATCAACAAGCCTTCCGGCACGGCCGCGATCGCCAGGATGATCGCCGTGCGCAGCATGTCGAGGAATTCGCCCCCCATCAGCACCCCGACGGTCAGGATAAGCAGCGTGAACCCGGCCACGAAGTAGGTCAGCATTTGGCTGAACTTCTTCAACCGGACCTGCAGCGGGGTATCCTCTTCGGTGTGTTCCTGAAGGCTGAGGGCGATCCGCCCCAGTTCCGTCCGTCCCCCCGTATGTTCGACCCGCAGCAATCCCCGTCCGGCGACCACCGTGGTGCCCATGAACAGCCTATTGCGGCCTTCCCGGAGGTCCTTGCTCACCGTTTCGCTTTCCCCTGTGAGGATGGCTTCGTTGACCGCCAGTTTATTGCTTTCGATCAGAATCCCGTCGCCGGGAACATGCTCGCCCGCATTCAGGAGCACGATATCGTCCGGGACCAATTCCCGGATCTCCACTTCCCGCCGCTTCCCCTCACGGATGACGGTGGTGGTCGGCTGGACCAATCCCTTCAGTGCGGTATAGGTTTGCCGGGCCTGGTATTCCTGCACAAATCCCAGGATCACGTCGATCACCACCACGGCCATGATGATTCCGAAATCCCCCGGCTCGCCGACGATCAGCGAGACGAAGGCGGCCGCCAGGATGATGTAGACCAACGGGCTCTTCAGCTGGGAAAGCAGGATCGACCAAACCGAGACCCCCTTTTCGGCCGGCAGGCGGTTCTCGCCGAACTTCTGCCGGCG
>JBJYXS010000396.1:0-1544 GCA_046260075.1 Anaerolineales bacterium
CGGACCGCCGGTGAATATCCAAATTTTCATCGGCTCAAAGGGTAATTGCATTCTCGGTTGGCGCAAATCCCCCGGCATCAATTGCACGGCATAGGAAAACGGATCTCCGAACAACCGCCAATAGGTCTGGATAAACCCAGCCGGGCTCACCGCCAAGTCGAATTCCTGCTGGCCGAACCATTGGGCCAGCAGGAATTGCACGGCCACGGTTCCCGCGTTCTGCCAGGGATCGGGCCGCGAAATCCGCCCGTCGGCTAATTCCAATTCCTTTAGGAGGCCCGTACGCCAGCCGTAATACCCTTCGTTGAGTATTTCCGCCGCCCAAGAGAGCTGCATCCCCAAGCCGACGTCGGTCACGTCCGTACTCCCCAACGGATAATCCTTCAGCGCCTCGGTTTGGTTGTTCCGGCTGACGGCGTTCGAGCGGTATTCCAACAACGCCAGGAGCAATCGGGGGTGGACCGAAAAATCCCGCGAAACGGTCGCCACGATTTCCCATCCGTCGAGGGTGTCGCCGAAGACGTATTCGGAATAGTCCTTTAGATATCCCGGCGAGTCATCAATGAATTGCCGGCCGTCAAAATCAGAGCTTTTCGGCCCGGCCACCAATTCGCTGTCGGGGAGCATCTGAAACGGAGTTCCGGTGAACGGAGCAAGATAGGCCGGAACCCGGAGAATGGCACCCGGCGTCAAGGTGGTGATCTTTTCGGGAAGATCAGGATTATTTTTACGGATGTCCTCGACGGTGGTGTGGAACCGGGCGGCGACCGCCTCGAGCATATCCCCCGATTGTGCGGCGTACTCCATGATCTGGCCGGGTTCGTCCAGTTT
Organism: Anaerolineales bacterium; assembly: GCA_046260075.1. Classification (GTDB taxonomy): domain Bacteria; phylum Chloroflexota; class Anaerolineae; order Anaerolineales; family RBG-16-64-43; genus JAFGKK01. The sequence continues at coordinate 832 of JBJYXS010000396.1, forward strand.
TCTGATGGGTAGCGGCGTAGCGGTATGGGCGCCCGGCGTCGGGGAAACGGGGGCCGGGGTATGCGGCGTGGACGTCGCAACCGGTATGTCCGGTTCACAGGCCGCGGCGCTCAGCAAGGCCGCTATGGCGGATGCGAAGAGGAGGAGGGCGGAGCCGGCCTTCCGTACCGGACGGCGGAAGCGCGCGCATGCGGACCCGGATCGGATGGGAGGATGGTACGTTCGCTCGGCCCCGTTCATGGAATCGGCCGCCGGCCTGCTTATTACCGCCAAACGAGGAGTTCCTTCGTGGCCCACGCCCGCGCGATGACGATATGGCCGTCCCGTTCCAAGTAGCCCTTGTACGGCGCGCTGCCCGAATGCGCCACCCACCGGCTCAAGACGAAAGGCACCGGGCCGCCGGCCAACATCCATTCGCCATTGTACTTGCGGGCGATATGCAGGTGCGTGCCGGTGGCGATGCCGCCCTGGCACGAGGGATGTCCGATGGGATCGTCGGTCTCCACATGCATACCCACCTTGACGTGTTCGCCGTCGGCGATGTGCAGGTAGAGGATGTTCCATCCGGTCTGTTCGTATCCGTCGCCATCCAAATCGATCACCACGACGTGATAGATGGAACGTACGATCAGCCCCGGGGCGACCGCGGTGGCGTAGCTTGGCGAGACTCCGCAGTTCGGCGCATCTGTCGGGGCGAAGTCGAGCGCCGCCTG
>JBJYXS010000396.1:1644-10602 GCA_046260075.1 Anaerolineales bacterium
CGCAGCGTCTGATCGTCGCCGAAGGTCAGTTCCAACAGGCTGGCGTCGCGCCAACCGTAATATCCGATGCTGAGGATGTTCGTCGCCCAGATCAATTGGGCCGTCAATCCCATGCTGTTCGGGTCGCGGTATCCCAGCGGATAGGACCGGGTTTCAGCCGGCGGGCTTTTCTCCGTCACCCAGCCGCTGGAATGTTCCAGCAGGGCCAGCAGCAGTTTCGGACTGAAGGAGTTGTTGAAGGCGATCTGGTGCAGGATTTCCGCGCCGTTGGCGATATCCCCGCCGCCCGAGATATACGAAGCCAGATACCCGCCCTGCTGGTGGATGTATTCGACGGGATCAAAGTTGGCAAAGGTCGGCGAATAGACGATTGCGCTGTCGGGAAACAGATGAATCGATTCTGACGTATCCTCCAAAGAAACCGGAATGATCAACTGCTGCTGGGGTTCGATCAGGCCGCTCTCCGGCAGCGGTGTGTTGCTGACGGCGCGAATATCGCTGGGCAGCACGCCGAACCGGATGGCGATCGTCTGCAAAGTATCCCCCGCCTGGACGTAATACACCTCCGGAAGCGGCGTGGCGCGCGGGCGGAGGGTCGGCGTGGGCGGATAGGTGCTGGTCGGTTCGAGCGTGGATGTCGGCTGCGGCGTTATGGTCGCCGTGTGGTTCACAATCGTCGTGGAAGTCGCCGTTTCCGTGGGCGGCGGCAGAGTCGCCGTGGGAGTGGCGAACAGCGATTCCGGATCGACGGCGGAAGACGTTTCCCGGGAACACGCCAACGACGGCGCGGCCAGCAGGCCGGCCAGCACCGCGAGTGCGAACCCCTTGACCCTCGGGAAGCGGAGCTGCTTTATCGCCATATGGCGTTTTCCTCCGCCCCGCAATCGCAGGCTTCTATGGTCCGATCCCCGTTGGTCAGGTATCCGTCGTATTCATACAACGCGGCGATCGCCCGCCATCCGCTGAGCACGAAGGGAATCGGCCCGTCGGCGGCAATCCATTCGCCGTTGAACCGGCGCGCGATATGGACATGGGTGCCGTTGGCAAACCCGCCCTCGCAGGACGGATGTCCAAGCCGTTCGGCCAGCTGGACCTGTTTCCCCTCCGGAACACGATCGCGGGTTTCAATGTGCACGTATAAAATCGTCCATCCGGTGTGCTCGTTTCCGTCGAAATCCAGGTCCAGCACCACGGCGCCTTCGTCGCTGCGGACCACCAGGCCGGCGGCTGAGGCTACCACCCAATCGTCGGAGACATGGCAGCCGGGCGGCAATCCCGACGGGGCGAAGTCCAAGGCGGCCCAAGCCGAGCCGGAATCCCAACCGCCGTGGGGTCCTCCGGTGAAATACCACAGCACATCCTTTTCAAACGGCAGCATCAGCATCGGCTGCACAAGCCCCTCCGGAACGATGGGTTCATACGCCCACAGGAAAGGATACCCGAACATCGATTGAAAGGTGGAGAACACGCCCCCTTCGGTCACGGCGGCTTGCCATTCCCCCTGCCCGTAGATGTTCGACATCAGGAATTGCACGCCGGCCGTACCGGCATTGATCCCGGGGCCGATCCGCACCAAGCTGCCGTCAGCCAATGTCCAATAGTCGTATTTTTCGGCTTTCCAATCGTAGTACCCTTGGTTCAGTTGGTTGGCCGCCCAGGCTAACTGGTGATACAGGTTTTCCCTTCCCGTCTCGGTATAGAACGGAAACAGGATCTGCCACTCGGACGGCTGCGGATTGTTGATCCATCCGGCGACGTATTCCAGCGACGCCAGGAGAATGCGCGGGTTTACGGAATACCGCTCCGCCACGAAGAAGACGATCTCCGCTCCCGATCGCTCCTGTCCTTCGACGACTTCGCGGTACGTGTTCAGGTAGCCGGTCTTCCCCTTCAGAAATTCCGCAGTGTTAAAACCGTCGGCCGCCGGGCCGAACACCAGTTCCGAATCCGGTATGATCTTGAAATTCGGCCCGGGACGTTCGGAATCGGGGACCGGGATGACCAACGTCTGCCCGATTTCCAGCGCATCAGGGTCCGCCAGGTCGTTCAGGGCGATGATGGACTCCACCGCAACCCCGAACCGCAAGGCGATGGACTCGATCGTATCTCCCGGCTCGACAATGTACGTTCCGGGGCCAAGCGTTGGCGCCTCGGATTCCCGCGTTGGATCTAAGGTCGGCGTAGAGAACATCGGAGTGGAGGTTTCGGAAGACCCGGGTTGCGGAAGGAACGGGCTGGGCTGGCTCGTTTCCGGTGCGGCGGATTCCACTGATTCGAGGGGCGGGTTTAGCGCGGCGCCGGAGATTTTTACTGGTGCGCCGGACCGGGTACAGGCCCATCCTGCTATTATTACGACAATTATGATAAATAATTTCCTAATTGCCGCACTTTGACCCGGTTTCATGGTTATTAATGTAGCATGTTCCCCGGTCGAATACTAGAGTCCGCGAATGCCATTGTATTTTTGCCCTTCGGACGTTATGATTCCCCTATGGCCTGGGACGGAAGACCGTAGGAAAAAAAAAGGCCGGCGGAAGCTCCGCCGGCCCGAATGGACGGTCCGCCTTATTTGATTTTCACGGCTGTACGCAGGCATTTCGTGCACAGAACCTTGGTCTGCTTGCGTTTTCCGTCCCATACGGCGACCCGCTGAAGATTGGGACGGAACGAACGCTGCGTGGCGCGCTTCGAGAACGAGCGGTTGTGTCCGAATTTCAGCGCCTTGCCGCACCTTTCGCATTTTGCCATTTTTCTTTCCTTCCTGGGATTGCCTGTCCGCGGCAAACCGCGCGTGATCTTACCATAGGAAGGAAGACCGGGCAAGACGCATCCCGGCCGCCGGAACTCGGGGAAAACGGCGGATCCGGGTAGGAAGGGGAAGAAACGGATGTCAAAGGAAGCGGAAATTACGATGGGCGACCTCCGCATTTCACTTAACGCGATCTCCGCATTGGCCAGCCAGGCCGCCCTGCGTTCGTACGGCGTGGTAGGAATGGCCGCCCGGGGATGGTTTGAATCCTGGATGCATCCGACGGCCAAGGATCCGCGCCAGGGAGTCGAAGTCCGCATCCATGAAGACAACCTCCGCCTCGATGTATACGTCATCCTGGAATACGGAACGCGAATTTCCACCGTCGCCGACAGCATCGCCCATGCCGTTCAGTACAATGTGGAGAAGGCATTCCATCTGCCCGTAGATGCCGTGAACGTGCACGTGCAAGGGCTTCGCGTGAGCAACCCGGATTGATCACCCCCATACTGACGGCAGGAAGCCGGAGATGACATCGTCCCCAGCCCAAATCGATCCTTCCCCAACCCCCGCCCCCGTTTCTTCTCGATCCAGCATCGACGGGAAGCTGCTCAAACAACTCGTTTCCGCCGGTCTGACGTGGCTGAATACCAACCAGCAGGCCATTAATGCGCTGAACGTTTTTCCGGTGCCGGACGGCGACACGGGAACCAATATGTCGCTGACCATGCAGGCGGCCTTCGCGGAAATCGCCAACGAGGATTCCGTCAATGCCGGGAAAATCGCCCACAACGTGGCGCACGGTGCACTGATGGGAGCCCGCGGCAATTCCGGCGTGATACTCTCCCAGATCTGGCGCGGTATCGCCCGCAGCCTGGATGCCAAGGCGGAAATCGACCCGGCCTCCTTCGCCCACGCCTTCCAGGAAGCCCGCAAGACCGCCTACAAGGGCGTTGTCCGCCCCGTGGAGGGAACGATCCTGACCGTGGCCAGCGACATCGCATCGGCAGCCAAACAGGCCCATCAGGAGGGATGCCAGTTTCCGGAGATGGTGCGCCGGATCGTCGACGCCGCGGACCGTTCGGTCCAGCACACTCCGGAGCTCCTGCCCGTCCTCCGCGAGGCCGGCGTGGTGGATGCCGGCGGCAAGGGCCTATTCATCTTGCTGGAAGGGATGCTTCGCCACCTCGAAGGGAAACCGCTCGACAAACCGCTGCCCGGCGTAGCCCCGCTGAACGCCATCGACCTCAGCCGCGCTGAGGAATATGTCGAGGAGGGCCAGGATTACGAGGTCGTAGTGGATTTCACGCCCTCCTCCCCTCTGGATCTTTCCAAGTTCTACCAGAACCTGGAACAGATGGGCACCTCCATCCAGGTCGGCCAGGGCGACGATCTCTACCGCATGCACATCCACGTTCCCACCGAAAAGCGGTATGAGCCGATCGACTACATCATCCAATTGGGCACCGTGCTGAAGGTGGCCATCGAAAACCTGCAGGAACAGACCGCTGGCGGCCGGAAGGCGGAGAAAAAAGACGTCATCGCCTTCCGAAAAGTGCGGGACGGGCAAATCGCCGCCATCGCCGTCTCGCCGGGCACGGGGTTAAGCCGGTTGTTCGCCAGTCTGGGTGTGTCGGCGATCGTACCGGGCGGGCAGACAATGAACCCCAGCACGAAGGAGATCCTCTCCACCTTTGCGGATCTTCCCACGGAAAAGATCATCATCCTCCCGAACAACAAGAACGTCATCATGGCCGCCCAACAGACCGCCGCCCTGACCGAAAAACAAATCGCCGTCATCCCGACCCGGACCGTCCCGCAGGGAATCGCCGCGATGCTCGCCTTCCAGAATGACGGAGACCTGGAATCGGTCCGGCAGGCGATGGCCAAGGCCGTCGACGGCATCCAAAGCGGCGAACTCACCCTGGCCACGCGCTCGGTGGAGATGAACGGGGTCCAGGTGGCGGAAGGTCATTTCATCGGCTTGCAGAACGGTCACTTGGTGACGACGTCCGATTCCCTGGAGGACGCCCTGATGGACCTTCTCCGGAAAATGGAAGCCGATTCCCGCGAACTGATCACCCTGTATTGGGGAGACCGGCTTACGCCGCAAGCGGCCAGTCAACTGGTGGACGCCGTCCGTGATACATTCCCCAATCAGGAGGTGGAAAGCTACGAAGGCGGCCAACCGCACTATTTCTTCATCCTATCCGTAGAATAACGGGGGAACACCATGGCTTCTACGCAACCCGCCGCGGCCGCACCATCCCAATCCCGTCATACCGCATCCGCCAAACGGAGGCGGACGCGGATCCACGTGGTCACCGACAGCGCCTCGGCATTCCCCAATCCGGAGATCGCCCGGCGGCAGGACGTGACGGTGCTTCCCCTGACCATTCATATCGGCACCCACTCCTTCCTCGATCAGCATGAGAACACCTTCGAAGAGATCAAACCGCTGCTGGATTGCCGCGGGACGCTCCCGGTCATCGCTTCGCCCAGCGTGGAAGCATTCCTTTCCACTTTTCACTGCATCTCGCGGCGGACCCACAACATCCTCTGCCTGCTGAGTTCCAGCTGCCTGTGCCGGGCGGTCCACAACGCACAGACCGCAGCAAAGGCTTTCGCCGGGCGGATGAACATCATCGTGGTGGATTCCCTCACCACATCCGCGGGAATCGGCTTCCTGATCAGCGAGGTTCTGCGGATCGTCGACGAAGGCGCTTCGCTGGAAGAGGCGGTCCGCCAATTGCGCTATCTCGTCCCGCGGATGTATGCCGTCTTTTTCATCGAAGACCTGGCTTACTTGCAGCACACCGGCCGGATCAGCCCCTCACAGGTGATGCTCGGAGAAATGCTGGGAATTAAACCGTTCCTCTCCCTGGAAGAGGGGGGATTGGTCCCGCTGGAAAAAGTCCAGACCCAGGAGCAAGCCGTGGAAAAATTGGTGGAATTCGTCAGCGAATTCAACCACCTGCACCGCCTGGCCGTCGTGTACAATTCGGATGACGGCCTGACTCACGGCCGGCAGTTGTACCAGCGGGTACGCGAAGTGTTCCCGGGATGCCCGGTGTCCATCATCGGCCTGGGGGCCGCCGTCGCATCGATATTCGGTCCCCGTTCCTGCGGATTGGTCGTATTCGATATGCCCCCCGGATACCGGGGGCCGGCCGCCAAGGAGTAGTCCCATGACGGAATCGATCGGTTTCGTGACAGACAGCACTAGCGACGTGCCCCTCTCGGAAGCGGAAAAGTTCGGCGTTGAGGTCGTTCCGGCGATGATCATGTTCGGCGGCCAAAGCTACCGCGACGGCGTGGACATTTCGCGCTCCGAGCTGTACCGCCGGATGTCGACCCAACGTCTCCTGCCGACCACTTCTTCCCCGTCGGTGGGCGCCTTCGAACAAACCTTCGAAGCCATGTTGTCCCGCGGCGTGCAGAAAATCCTCTCCCTCCATCCGGCCACCTCCCTGAGCGGGATTTTCAACGCCGCCTCAGTAGCAGCGGCAAGTTTCCCCGGCCGGGTGGAAGTGATCGACAGCGGCCAGGTTTCCTTGGGAACCGGTTTCCTGATTCTGAAGGCGGCCGAAGCGGCCGCCGCCGGCGCACCGATGGAGGCTCTGCGGAAAATGGTGACCGAAGTCCGACCGCGCGTGCATCTGGTGGCCCTGCTGGAAAGCCTGACGCATCTGGCCCACAGCGGGCGCATCCCCGCTGTGCTGGCCGGCATCGGGAATTTTCTTCAAATCAAACTCCTGATCTCCCTGTTCGAAGGCACGGTGAGCCGGGTAGCCCAGGTCCGCACGCATTCGCGCGGGATGTCCGCCTTGCTCGAGCAGGTGCGATCCTGGGGACCGGTGGAACGACTGGCGGTGGCGCATGCCGATGCGCGCCGTTTCGCCGACGACCTTATTCCCCAATTGGCGAAAACCATCCAGGGATTCAACCGGACGCTCCAGGAGCGGACGTTCGTCATCGAGGTCACACCGGCGATCGGAGTCCACATCGGTCCGGGAGCCGTCGGCGTGATCGCCGTCACGGCTTCCTCCGGAACCTGAGGCATCCGCCGGTTCCTTTCTGCGATGGATCGCGATGCCCTGATCCGATATATCGTCGACCGCCTGTCCGTCGCCGCCAACCGGGATGACATCATCCGCTGCGTGTGCCGACGCGGCCAACTCTCCTGGCAAGCGGCCGAGGATCTGGTGGAAACGGCGGAAGCGACCCACGCCCGGGAAATCGAACGGCGGCATTTCCCGATCAATTTCACCGCCTCGTTCATGTTGTGGCTCTTCGGCTGCTTGATAACGGCTTACGCGGCGCTCTCGATCTTCGAACCGCTCCTGGGACGGATTCTTCCGGATCCGTTCTACCTGTTAAACGATCTCGGCGCCCGCTACGGCCTGCTGCCGGATACGCGGCAGATGCTCGATAGCCTTCACCAATTCGGAATACTCCCGGATTTCTGGAGAACGCTGTATACTCAGGGACAAACCTACGGGGTGAGTCGCAAGGCCATCAACGCGCTGTATGTCCTGGCCAGCGGATACTTGTTCTGGCCGTTTGGGCTGGTAGGATTAAGCGCGATGATCACCGGGGCGACGGAATTCTTCCGGAACCTCTTCCGACTCATCCGGCGGTAAATCCTTCCAAAAGGTACAGTAAATTTATGTCTTCCGTCATAGAGACTCTGATGAAGATGCTCCGTAACGAAGCGGATATGGGGTACCAGGATCAATGTGTGCAGGGCGGTTTCACGAACTTCTCCGCCGCTTGGTCCCGACAAGCCCAAGACGAATCGGTTTCCATCCCGCTCCGGGATCGCGTCCGTGATTGGCTGAACGCGTATCACACATTGCCTCAGGAGAAAAGAGCGGATTCACTCCAAACCCTGTTGCGGGAATTGGAATCGGAAGCCGATCCCGCGCAAAGCAAACAGCGCCCGGCCACCGGCGGGACCTCCGCGCCGACGCCCGACTCCTCCCCGGATACTTCTTCCACGGGCGAACATCGCCGGACAGCATCCCGTCAACCGCCGCAAGCTTCCCCCCTGACCTTGCGCGAACTCAACGCGCCGCTCCGCAGGCTGCCGGGCGTGGGCGAAAAGAACGTCGAATCCTTCCGGCGGCTCGGCCTGCGGACGATCGGAGATCTGCTGTGGTATCTCCCCCGGCGGTATCTGGATTATTCCATGCTGAAACCGATCAACCGGCTGTGGTACGGCGAGACCGTCACCGTGTTGGCTTCCGTGCAGGACGCCTCCACGCGCCGCACCAAGCGCGGCACCGTCACCGAACTGACGGTCTCCGACGGCAGCGGATCGCTGATGGTCACCTTCTTCAACCAGCCGTGGATCGAGAACCGTTTGCGGAAGGGGCAGTTGTTGTCGCTGTCGGGCAAGATCGGCCAGTACCTCGGCCGCCTGACGATGACCATGCCGGAATGGGAATTCCTGGACCGCAAGCAAATCCGCACCGGCGGCATCGTCCCGGTTTACGCATTGACCGCCGGGGTGAACCAAAATTTCCTGCGGCGCCACATCCACAACGCGGTCACCCGGCTGGCGAACCGGCTGCCGGATCCGCTGCCCTCCGGCATCCTCGATGACGGCAAATGGATGCCCCTCGGCCGGGCTCTGCAGCAAATCCACTTTCCATCCTCATGGGATTCTCTTAAACAGGCCAAGGACCGCCTGGGATTCGAGGATCTCCTGTATATGCAATTGGGCATTCTGCAACAGCGCCGGAATTGGACCTCCGGTGAGGCAAAGAAATATCCCCGCCCGCCGGAGTGGGGCGCCTTCCTGTCCACTCTTCCCTATGCCTTAACGGCTGCCCAGCAAAAAGCGATCCAGGAGATCTTCGCCGATCTCGACTCCGGAAAACCGATGAACCGTTTGCTGGAAGGAGATGTCGGATCCGGTAAAACGGTCGTCGCGCTGGCTGCCTGTCTGGCCGTAGGCACGCAAGGCGGCCAAGCTGCGATCCTCGCCCCCACCGGAATCCTCGCCGAGCAACACTTCACCCTGTTGAGCCGGTTGATGGCCGAAAAGGGGGAATTCCTGTCCGCGGACCGGATCGGCCTGCTGCTCGGTTCCACGCCGGAATCCGAAAAGCAAGAAATCCGGGAAGGATTGGCCTCCGGACGCATAGCCGTCGTCGTGGGCACGCATGCCCTGCTCGAAAGCCCGGTAGAATTTTCACACCTGG
>JBJYXS010000397.1:0-1764 GCA_046260075.1 Anaerolineales bacterium
ACCGGTTGCGCCACGACCACGCGCAGCAGCTGCAGGCGCTGCTGTGGCGCGTGCGAGCCAGCCGCATGCTGTCCGACGCCATGGCGCGCTACAGCAAGCTCCGCTACACATATGTCGTTGTGGGCTGGGTGCCTTCCGCACAATGGCCGGATCTGGCCGCGCACTTGAAGGCGATCTCCGCGGAAACGCTGATCGAAGCCCGCGCCCAGAAACGCGGCGGTGAAGGGGACACCATTCCGGTTGCCATCCATCATCGCGGCCTGTTGCGCCCCTTCCAGCAGCTGGTGGAAATGTTCGCCTTCCCACGCTACAACGAGTTGGATCCGACCTTCCTGTTGGCGATCACGTTCCCCCTGCTCTTCGGGGCCATGTTCGGCGACGTCGGACACGGGGCCGTGCTGATGCTGCTCGGGATCCTGCTGGCAAGCCGCCGCATCAAACCGCTGCGCGGCCTGGCGGGGCTGGGCGGATTGGTGGCGATCTGCGGGGCGTCGGGCTTAGCCTTCGGGTTCCTGTACGGCAGCGTGTTCGGCCTGGAAGACGTCCTGCATCCGCTTTGGATGCAGCCGATCCACAACATCATGCAGATTCTTATTGTCTCCATCGGCGCGGGGATCGTCCTGCTCGGCGCCGGATTCGCGCTTAACATTCTCAATGCCGCCATTGTCCGGGATTGGAGCCGGATGCTGCTGGACCGCAACGGCCTGGCAGGGCTGGTGCTCTACGGATCGCTGATCGGCCTGGCGGCCGGCGCGCTGTCCGTTCCGCTGCCCGTCCCGACCGCCGTCTTCGCCGCCTCCGCCGGTGCCGCCGGCTTGGTGGTGATGTTTTCCGACACATTAAAACGCGCGGCGGAAGGCCGGCGGCCGCTGATCGAAGGCGGCCTGGGGACCTACGCCGTGCAGATATTCTTCGAGATGTTCGACACCCTGATCAGCCTGCTCAGCAACAGCCTCTCGTACGTGCGGGTGGGCGCCTTCGCGGTGGCCCACGCCGGGCTGAGTTCGGTGTTCTTCATCCTCGCCGCGATGGTCAGCCCGAACCGCGGGGCGGGCTGGTGGATCGTCGTCCTGATCGGCAACCTCTTCATCGTGGGCTTCGAGGGTCTGATCGTCGGCATCCAGACCGTCCGTTTGGAGTACTACGAATTGTTCAGCAAATTCTTCCAGGGCGGAGGAATGCGGTTCGCGCCGCTCACCCTGCTGCCGTCCGGCAAGGATCGGCGCGCGAATACCTGATCCGCCGGAATGCGGATGCGCCCGACAGCGCATCCGCTGCGGTTATTTTTCGAAATGGGAGGTCGTATGTTTCAACTGATTGCCGCCATTCTGGCGGGCCTCGTGCCGATGCTTCCGGCGGCGGTGTTTTTTCTGCGGGAGCGCAGGCAGTCGCCCGTCCGCGCATCGCACGGGTTGATCTGGGGGCTTCACGGTTTCAACATCATCGTGGGTTTGATGGCCGCCGGCCTGGGATTGGTGTGGCTGGCCACGCCGTCCACGGTATTGGCCCTCGGGTTCGCCGCCCAAGCCACGGCCGCCGATCCGTACGCCTCGCTGGCGGCCGCCATCTCCACCGGCATGGCCTGTATCGGCGCCGGGATCGCCGTCAGCAGCACCGGCGCGGCGGCGATCGGAGCGATTGCCGAGAAACCGGAGGCCACCGGCCGGGCCTTCATCTTCGTCGGGCTGGCGGAAGGGATCGCCATTTACGGGCTGATCATCGCCTTCATGGTCCTCAACCGGTAGGCGCGCGATGAAGATGTGG
>JBJYXS010000398.1:0-4661 GCA_046260075.1 Anaerolineales bacterium
CGGATGCGATCTTCCACGATATCCAAATCAGGATTCCCGTCAGGCCAAGTATCCAGACAATGGCCAGCCACCCCAACGGCTGCCATGGACCCTTCGCAATCGGCAGGACCGGATACGACGGATTGCGCATCCCGATGGCCGCGAACAGGAAGTACGGCAGCGCCATCCAGAAGAGCTGGGGTCCGAACCCCTTTTTCCCCGGTTGTCCACTTGTGAATTTCTCTTTTCATCGCCCCTCCCCATACCGCCCGACCGGCATGCCGGACTTACGGGTCCCGCCCATGCAATCCTTCCCTAATCTTTTCCGCGTCGGCATAGGCTGCGTTCGCCAAATCCACCGTTTGCATCAACTCTTTCGCCTCCCTGCGGAATTCGGCAATGCTAGATGAGGGGGGTTCCGCCCTTGATGTTCCACCCCTTCCTTTGCGCAATAGCCACGAAGAAATAGACGACCACCGAGATGGCAGTAAACAGCCATGCTCCGGTGGTATTAATTCCCGACAACGATAGAAAATACAGGAAATACAGAAGGGGAAATCCCATGATGCCGATGAGTGCAAAGAAAAGGACGCCGCCGAATATGCGGGCGCTCATGCGCGGATCGCTCTTCCGCAAATCGATTTTCGGACCGAGATACAGCGTGCACAACAAGCCCAACCCCTCCAGCAGAAACAGAGTCAATACGGGAATCCACCCTGTCTGCCGGAATTCCGCCGACCGGATCAGCCGTTGGATATCCTCCCACGGATCATCCATGAACATCATGGAAAAAAGCGGCACGGCAAATCCCACGGTCATCCATATCTTCAGCCATAATTCCCTTCTCCATATCTCGTTCATATCCATCGTCCCTTTCTCTTCCGGCTATGAATTCACGGCTCATAGGAATGGTAGGGGTCCTCCAACAGGAGACGCCATGATCATCATGACGGCCGGGGCCAAGAATATGCAGAGGAGGGGAAGGGCGCCGAGAATCACCAAGACAAGCCACCGCAACCGGCCGGACAACCATCTTTGCCTTTCGGGGAATCCAGGAATTCCACTATGATCCGTTCCTGGCGCCTGGAGAGGAAATACCATCCCGACCAATACAGAATGACTCCCCCGACAATGATCCATCCCGCCGGCTGATACCGGGGGTCCGGCCCGAACAGGATCCAGACATACTTCGGCGAGACGAAAGAGAATAACAGAACAGCGAGGAGCGGTGCGAAGAAAATGCCGAAAAGAATGGTTTTTCCTGTAGGCTTTCTTATGAACATATCCAATCCGTCTTTCTTCTCCTGCTTTCCATTCATGCGGCGGATGACTCCACCCGACCGTCGATTCCCGGATCGTCGGTGGTATACAGTTCCGAAAACAACTTTGTGATTTCTCCGGTTTCCTTGAGGAGCTTCTGGAAGGTCTCCAGTATGTCCACACAATCTTTGATTTCAGCGATGAGTTTAACCAGTGCGCCGATAAATGCGACGATTCCTGCAACCGGAGTCGCAGAAACCAGAAGACCGGCAATGGTCCAACATGCGTCTTCCACAAGCGTCCTGTATTTTTCCGGTATGGATTGCAATAGGCGATCGAATGCGTCTATGTGTCCGATCAACTTCATTGCCTTTCGATAATCACCGGATGACAATGGAGGAACGGAAAGATTCACACGCATGTAATATCCATGACACCAAATCACGACATAATCCTGCGAGAGGTAGGTATAACCGAATCCCTCGTTTCCGCCCTCAACGGATGCCGCCGGACCGGCGAGGAATCCATCCGAAGCCGTTGCCGCCGAGAGTGTGGATTGAACCTGCATGATCGCGGTAATGGATTGTGCATCCACCGCTTCGTAACCCCGGGCGGCCGAATCCAGGGCCGCGGCGGCATCCCGGCAGCCGCCGCCCATCTCCCGGCACCGGCGCTGGATTTCGTACCCGGCGCTGCGGGCCGGCCCGGAAAGCCGGCCGCCGTATTCCGGCAGCGACATCGCGACGGACAACGCCTCGTCGCCCGCCCGGATGATGTCCGCGGCGGCGGTTTCGAAATCCTCGGCCGTGCTATGCAATTGATCGGTATCCACGCGAATGCGCTTCATGATCCCCCTTTGTTCTTCTGTGTGTCCGTTTACTGGTTGAGCTTATTGACATTCAACATATCATGGGATAGAATGCGAGTCAATACGTTCTCAGGGGGATGTATGAACTCACCGCCGCCAAAATTTAAATACCGCGAGGTTTCGTTCCATCCGCCGGAAGCTGACCGCCTGGCGGACAAACTGGCTCAGGTCATCCGGCTTCTCCGCGCCCGGCGCGAAGGCTTCGATTCCTCCCTGAATTTCATTAACTCCGACTGGGAGGGGACCCGAAAAGAGAATTTCCTTTCCGAAGCCGAACCGCATTCCCGGAGCATCGCCCTGGGAATCGAATATCTGCTTTCACAAGAGGAATATTTCCGAAACATCACGCTGACCCGCAGGGAGGCCTGCATCAATCCGGAATGGGCCGCTTATCAACGCGGCGCGGGGCAGCCCGCACAGGGGGGAAAATGACCGTCATCGATTTCAACATCAAGGATATGGAGGTCTTCCTGCGGGATCTCGATTCCGCCGGCGGAAGGTTGCAGGAGGCCGCGGCGACCGTCGAACAGGCCGTCAAGAAGGTGGAACCCCGTTGGAAGGGGGACACCCGGCAGGCGTTCCTGCGGTTTTATGGGGATTGGCGCAAGGGAATCCATGTGCACGCCGCCGCCCTGAAAAAAACCGCCGAGGGCCTGCGCCGGATGGTCGAAGAGCAGCAGGCGTAGTTCTTCGTTCCGACCGCGGGAACGCCGCGCTATCCGGTGGGTGCGGGTTTAATTTCGTTTCGTTTCCTGCCCGTATTTTTCGGTGTACCGCTTGTGCAGCTGCTCCACCATCCGCCGGGGTATGGCGACCGGCCGGCCCAGCTGCATGGCATAGAACGCCGTCCGCGCCGCGTCCTCGGCCATCACCGCCGCCTTGACCGCCGCGGCGGCATCCTTGCCCAGGGCAAACACGCCGTGATTCTGCATCAGTATCGCCGGGCTGCCGCCGATCGCTCGCACGACCTCGCGGCCGATTTCCTCGCCCCCGATCGGCGCGAACTTCCCCACCGGGATCGGGCCGCCGAATTCGTCGCAGATCGCGGTCAGGATCGCCGGCACCGGTTTGCCGACGGCGGCGAAGGCCGTGGCAAACGTCGAGTGGGTGTGCACCACGCCGCCCACGTCCGGCCGCTGATTGTATATATACAAGTGCGTCGGCGTATCCACAGAGGGCTTCCACTTCCCCTCGACCCGCTTTCCGCAGGGATCGACGACCACCATGTCTTTCGGGGTGAGGTCTTCGTACAGGACGCCGCTCGGCTTGATCACGATCAGGCCGGTCTTGCCGTCCCGGCCGCTGACGTTGCCGGAGGTCCAGGCCACCAATCCGTTGCGCGGCAGTTCCTTGTTCAAGCGGCAGATTTCACGGCGGAGTTTTTCAAGCATGTGATTTCCTTCCGGGCGGATCTTCCGCCCCTCTATGGTCCCCCATCCCTTTGGGATGAGGGACAGCGCTTTTCAGGGGGAAGGGATCGGCGGTTCCGAACAAACCATCCTATCCACCGGCAGTCGTTTAGCACCCTCTCTTCGGCTGGTAGCCGCCTTGCCGTCTCCCGGGCCGCGTGCTACGGAAGATGTGCTATGGCGGCTTTCTCGACGGCAAGCCCCTCCCGGTAGCGTTCCATGAACGCGGAAAAGCCGGCGACGTCCTGCGGATCGGGAGCGATCGTCGAACCCTGTTTTCCCGCAAAGACCTTGCCGCCAAGATAGGCTTCGAGGGTTTCCTCCGCCGCTTTGCGGATGCTGAAGGCGGCCAGCAAGGCCATGCCCCACGCTCCGCCCTCGCCGGCGGTTTCCATCACGGAAACGGGGACGTTCATCGCCGCCGCCATGATCTTCTGGCCGACGCCGCGGGTTTTAAAGAAGCCGCCGTGTCCGAGGATCCGGTCGATCCGCACGTTCTCTTTTTCGAAGATGGCCCATCCGATTTTCAAGGCGCCGAGCGCCGCAAACAGATGCGCGCGCATGAAATTGGCAAGGGTGAACCGGCTTTCGGATTTGCGGACAAACAACGGGCGCCCTTCCTCCAGGCCGATGAGGTGTTCCCCGGAGAAGAAGTTGTAGGCCAGCAGCCCGCCGCAATCCGCATCCCCTGCAAGCCCCTGATTGTAGAGCGTTTCGAACAGCTCGGTGTCGCTCATCTCCATGCCCCGCGCACGGGCGAATTCCCGGAACAGGGCGACCCAAGCGTTGAGATCGGAGGTGCAATTGTTGCTGTGCACCATCGCCACGGGCTTGCCGCCGGGCGTCGTCACCATGTCGATCTCGGGATACAGCCTGGAGAGGGGCTTTTCCAATACGATCATGGCGAAGACGGAGGTGCCCGCGGACACATTGCCGGTGCGTTCCGCAATGCTGTTGGTCGCCACCATGCCGGTGCCCGCATCGCCCTCGGGCGGACAGAGCGGGATGCCGGCGGGCAAGCGGCCGCTCGGGTCGAGCAGCCGGGCGCCTTCCGCGGTGAGGACCCCGGCGGACTCCCCCGCCATCAGGATATCGGGCAGGATATCCCGGAGTTTCCAAGGGATGCCTTTGTCCTCGAGCTTCGC
>JBJYXS010000399.1:0-2514 GCA_046260075.1 Anaerolineales bacterium
TCCCTGCTTCCCGCACTGTACCCCGAGACCGTGATCCTGCGGGAAAACGGGCGCACCGCGGGGTTCGCCCAACTCGGCCATCGCCGTGGCGACCCATCCTCCCGGTTGCGGTTCATGGCCCCCAAGAATATCTTTCCCCGCGCCGGCAGGACGGGATTGGTCGAGGGGCTGCTGCGAATCGCCGGACGCCGGCAAGCCCATCATATCCTTGCGGATGCGGAAGAGAAGACGGAGGAATGCGGTTTTCTCCGCCGGGAAGGGTTCGCCGTCTATGCCCGCGAGGAAATCTGGAAAGGAACCGCACCCGTCCCCGAATCGGGCGGTGAACCGCCCGGGTCGCTGCGCCCCCTGCATTCCGCCGATGCAACGGACGCTCAGGCGTTATACTGTTCTATCGTACCGGCACTGGTCCATCAAGTGGAGGGCTTTCCGCATCCTTCCCGAGGTTGGAAGCTATTCGAGGAGGGCGAACTGGTCGGTTTTTTCCACATTCGCATCGGTTCACGCGGCCTGTGGATGGAACCTTTCTTCCACCCCGGTGCGCGCCATGCGGCGCGGTGGATCGGATCCTGGTTGACTACCTTGCGTATTCGGGCCCAGGATTCGGTCTACATCTGCGTCCGCTCTTACCAGGACTGGGTCGGTTCCATCCTAAGGGATTTCGGCTTTTCCCCTTTCAGCCGGCGGGCTGTGCTTGTACGCCGCGTGGTTGTTCCCCTTCCGGTCATGGAAGGATCGGCGCTGCCCGCGGTCGAAAAACCCGTACCACAGACCAGCACGTTCACCGCTCCGGTGAACCACAACGGATATGACACCGCAACGGCGAATCACCGATAACCTGGACGTAATGCTAAGCGTCCTTCCCGACGACATCAGCGCCGCTCTGCGCAAGGAGGGGCGCTGGGATGTGCTCCAAGAGATCATCCTCGACCTAGGCCGCGTCCCCACTGCTCGCTACCTGGATGGGGAGAAGATCCTCGACCAGCACGAGGTGTCGATCGAGATCATCGACTACGTCGTCAGCCGGATAGGGGAATTCGACGCCGATAACCGCGCCGGCCTGGAGCGGACCCTGCACCGGATTTCCGCTATCCGCAACCGCCGCAGTCACATCGTCGGATTGACCTGCCGTGTGGGTCGAGCCGTATATGGAACGATCGACATCATCCATGATCTCATCATCTCCGGTAAGAGCATCCTGCTGCTGGGGCGCCCCGGCGTGGGGAAAACTACCATGTTGCGCGAGGCGGCGCGCATCCTAGCCGACACCAAGCGGGTTGTGATCGTCGATACATCCAACGAAATCGGCGGCGACGGTGACGTTCCGCATCCGGCGGTGGGCCGGGCCCGGCGCATGCAGGTCCGCACCCCTTCGCTCCAGCATGAAGTGATGATCGAGGCGGTGGAGAATCACAACCCGGAAGTTATCGTGATTGATGAGATCGGGCGTGAACTGGAAGCGGTCGCCGCCCGTACGATCGCCGAACGCGGGGTTCAGCTCATCGGCACGGCTCACGGAAACACGATCGACAATATCCTGCTCAATCCCACACTGGCCGATCTGGTCGGAGGAATCGAGTCGGTGACCCTTTCCGACGAGGAAGCCCGCCGGCGGGGCACGCAAAAGACCGTTTTGGAACGGCGGGCGCCGCCGACCTTCGAAATATTGGTGGAGATACAGGACCGCGAGCGACTGGCGGTTCATCATGATGTCGCCGCGTCGGTGGACGCCATCCTGCGCGGCCGGCCGCTGCCCCCGCAATTGCGCTATGTCGACGCCGAGGGGGAGATTCATAAAAAGATAGCCGTATCGGGCGAACCGTCCCCGGCCCGCGAACGGAATCGGCGCGGGTCCTCCGTGTCACTATCCATGCCTTGGAGCGGTACCCCGCGTCCTTACGATCCCGGCCCCACTCCCGACAGCCTGCCGTTCTCTCCCACCCCGCCGCACATGCCGCCTTCGCGCACCCGTCCGATCCGCATCCATCCATACGGTGTGGCGAAGAACCGCCTGCAACAGGCAGCCCGCTACCTGCAGGTGCCCATCGTAATGACGGCCGATCCGGGACAGGCCGAGGCGATCGTGACCATCAAATCCCATTACCGCCGGCGCCCGCCGCTGATCGAGGACGCTGAACGCGGAGGAACGCCGATATACGTTCTGCGCTCCAACACCATCAGCCAAATGGAGCAGTTCCTGTCTGAACTATTCGATCTGCGCCATGCTCCGGCGTCGAACCACTCCCTGGATTCGGCGATGCAGGAAACCCAGCAGGCCATCAACGACATCCTCAACGGATCGCGCTCGATCGACCTGGCGCCCACATCCGCCTACATCCGCCGGCTGCAGCATCAAATGGCGCGCCAGGCCAACCTGCTGTCCCAATCCTTTGGAAAGGAGCCGCGCCGACGGGTGCGGATCTACCGCAGCTGATGACACTATCCAAAGGGAAAAGCCTGTTCATCACATTGGAAGGGCCCGAGGGAAGCGGAAAATCCACTCACGCTTCCCGG
>JBJYXS010000400.1:0-6112 GCA_046260075.1 Anaerolineales bacterium
CCCGCTCGCCGCCCCGTTCGATATCCAGCATTTGGGGGAAGGCATGCGCGAACGGATTGTTCCGGCAGCGTCTCCGCTCGGTGTCGCGCCAAATATGGGCTCCGCAGCGTACGGCCAGTGCCTGCAGCAGGGTGGTTTTTCCGCATCCGTTTTCGCCGATGAAGAAGGTGATCGGCGAACGGAAAGGAAGGCGGATCGGCTGTTGGAACACGGGCAGATTGAACGGATAAAACGTCCGGGTGGGGAATTTCTCGACGTGCAGCGCGGCTTGTTGGATGTGCATGGGGATTCCGGCGCCGCAGGGGCTACAGTTTGTAGCCGAACTTCCGCAGCAGTGCCTTGCGGTCGGCGATGTCCTTTTCGGATTCGATACCCTTGACCGCGCTGCCGTCGATCACCCCCAGGATTCCGCGGCCCTGCGGGCTTTCGGCGACGACCACCTGCACCGGGTTGGCGGTGGCGCAAAACACCCGGCACACTTCGGGGACGTTTTTCACCGCCTGCAACACATTGACCGGATAGCAGTTTTCGAGGAAGACGACAAAGACGTGCCCGGCCGCCAGATTCCGGGCGGTCTGTTTGGCCAGATCGATCATCGCGTCCGACGTTCCGGACCAGCGGACCAGGCAGGGCCCGGATGCTTCGTTAAAGGCCAGCCCGAATTGGATGCCCGGAACGGCCGATGCGAGCGCTTCGTGCAGATCCTCAACGGTCTTAATGAAATGCGATTGCCCGATGATGACGTTCACCGCTTCGGGCTTCTTGACGGCGATGAGGTGTGTCTCCATGGAACCTCCTGTCCCTGTCCCATTCTCCCATCCCCGGTTGGTTTTTCGATTTTCCGCTTACCATCAGGGCAAAGGTCGGGGGCGGGGGGAGAGGACTTTAGTCTACCATAGGAAGAGAGCGAAAAACGACCGATCCCCGGCGGGCGGATGACGAACGGAGGAAGAAAAACCGGCAGGAGGATGCTTTCCTCCTCCTGCCGGCGGGGCAAACGTCCGGGATCGGCATGCGGTCAGCCCGAGCCGATCGACAACAACCCGTAGCCGATCCTCGGCGGACGGGCTTTTTCTTCGTCCTTTCCAAAGCGGATGGTATCGCCGGTGTCGGTAATGGCTTCCACCGACAGGCCGAGCGACTGCAACTCCTTGACCAGCACGCGGAACGAAGCCGGGATGCCGGGTTCCTCGATCTTTTCGCCCTTGACGATCGCCTCGTAGGCCTTTACCCGGCCCTGGACGTCGTCGGATTTCACGGTCAGCATTTCCTGCAGGGTATAGGCCGCCCCGTAGGCTTCCAATGCCCACACTTCCATCTCGCCGAACCGCTGCCCGCCGAATTGCGCCTTGCCCCCGAGCGGCTGTTGGGTGACGAGCGAGTACGGCCCGGTGGAGCGGGCGTGGACCTTGTCTTCCACCAAGTGGTGCAGCTTCAGCATATACATGACGCCCACCGTCACCGGCTGATCGAAGGCTTGGCCGGTTTTCCCGTCGCGCAGCACCTGCTTGCCGAGGATCGGGCTGGGCAGGACCAGTTGCTGGGTGATCTCTTCGGATTTCCGGCGCAGTTCCTGGCTTTCCAGGCCGTCGGCCGGGATATCGAGGCCGCGCAGCCACAGGGACAACCCGGCGTCGATCGCGGCCTGGTCCATATCCTTCCGCTCCGCCGGCGTAAGGTCGGCCACGTCGTCGAAGCGCATGAAGGTTTGCGGATCGAATCCCTTTTCCTTGAGCCATTCCATCGTCGCCGCCCGCTGGGCGTAGATGACGTCGGTGGTGAGCAGGTCTTTCTTGTAGAGCTTGGAGGGCAGGACGTTTTCCAGAAACAGGCGGCGCACTTCGGCGTCGTCGATCAGCGAATCCTCGTCCAGGCCCTGCTGGCCGGCCCACTGCCATGCTTTGGCGGTGACGTCGATCCAAGTCTGTTCGATCATCCAGGCGCGGGCCAGTTCGGCTTCGATCTCGAATTCGTCGGCACCGTCGAACACCGGCGAGATGGCCCGGAACCCAAGCCGTGAAACCGCCCACCCCAGGTGGGTTTCCAGGATCTGCCCGATGTTCATGCGCCCGGGGACTCCCAGGGGGTTAAGGATGATATCCACCGGGGTGCCGTCGGGAAGGAAGGGCATATCCTCCACCGGGACGACCCGCGACACGACGCCTTTGTTGCCGTGCCGGCCCGCCATCTTGTCGCCTTCGGTGATCTTGCGCCGCTGGGCGACCGAAACGCGGACGGTCTTCTCGACGCCGGCCGGCAGGTCGTGGTGCTCGTCGCGGGTGAAGATCTTGACGTCGACCACCTTGCCGCGTTCGCCGTGCGGCAGCCGCAGCGAGGTGTCTTTGACGTCGCGCGATTTTTCGCCGAAGATCGCGCGCAGCAATTTTTCCTCCGGCGAGAGTTCCTTTTCCCCTTTGGGAGTGATTTTTCCGACCAGGATGTCGTTCGGCCCGACTTCGGCCCCGATCCGCACGATTCCGTGCTCGTCGAGGTCTTTCAGGGCTTCCTCGCCGACGTTGGGAATATCGCAAGTGATTTCCTCGGGCCCCAATTTCGTGTCGCGGCTTTCCACCTCGTGCTTCTCGATGTGGATTGAGGTGAATTTATCATCTTGCACCAACCGCTCCGAAATCAGCACCGCATCTTCGTAGTTCCCGCCCTCCCAGGAGAGAAACGCAACGGTGACGTTCTGCCCGAGCGCCAGCTCGCCGAATTCGGTCGAGGAGGAATCAGCAACCACATCGCCCGACCGGATTTTCTGGCCCTTGATGACGGCCGGCCGCTGGTCGATGCAGGTGCTCTGGTTGGAGCGCGTGTACTTGCGGAGTTTGTAGACCTTTTTCCCCTTGTGGGTTTGGACCACAACCTGGTCGCTGGTGACGGAGACGACCTGCCCCTCGACGTCCGACAGGATCACCTGTCCGGAATCCAGCGCCGCCTGCGGTTCGATGCCGGTGGACACCACCGGAACCTCCGGGCGGATGAGCGGAACGGCCTGGGCCTGCATGTTGGAGCCCATCAGGGCCCGGTTGGCGTCGTCGTGTTCGAGGAAGGGGATCAGGCCGGCCGAGATTCCCACAATCTGCCGCGGCGCCACGTCCATGTAATCGATCTGAGCCGGGGCGGCGAACATGAACCGCGAATGGTGCCGGCAGGAGGCTCGGGGTCGGACGAACTCCCCGAATTCGTTGAGCGGCGCATTGGCCTGGGCGATGATGAATTTGTCTTCGGTATCCGCGGAGACGTACAGGGTTTCCGACGAAACGTACGGAACGACGGCGATCTCGCCCCCCAGCGAGGCCAATTTTCCGGCCAGGTCCTTTGTGATCAGATCGCCATTGTGTCCCAAAAGGTCTTTGCCGTTGGGTTTCGGTACGTCATCGGCCAAATGCCGGCCGATCAGCCGCGGATCGCCGGCCGGGTAGGATTTATAAACCTTGCGGTAGGGAGTCTCAATGAATCCGAAGGGGTTGACCTTGGCGTAGGAGGCCAAGCGGCCGATCAGACCGATGTTCGGCCCTTCCGGCGTCTCGATCGGGCAGATCCGCCCGTAGTGGGATTGGTGCACGTCGCGCACGTCGAATCCGGCCCGCTCGCGGCGCAGCCCGCCGGGACCGAGGGCCGAGAGCGTCCTTTTGTGGCGCAATTCCGCCAGCGGATTGGTCTGATCCATGAATTGTGAAAGCTGGCTGGAGCCGAAGAATTCGCGCACCGCCGCGACGATCGGCCGGATGTTGATCAAATTCATCGGCGAGAAGGATTCCTGATCGCGGATCGACATGCGTTCGCGCACCACGCGTTCGGTCCGCCGCAGGCCGATGCGCATCTTGTTCTGGATCAGCTCGCCGACGGTCTTCACCCGGCGGTTGCCGAGGTGGTCGATGTCGTCCGGGCTTTCCAGACCGTTGTTGATCAGGATCAGACGCTCAATCAGTTTGATCACATCCCACGGGGTGACCGTCCGGTGGTTGAGGGGAATCTGCTGGTGAAGATCCAGCTTTTGGTTGAGTTTGTACCGTCCGACCCGCTCCAGGTCGTAGCGCCGCTGGTCGAAGAGCTGCTCCTGAAGATACTGTCGGGCATTGTCGAGGGTCGACGGATCGCCCGGCCGCATCCGTTTGTAGAATTCGATCAGCGCTTCCTCGGCCAGGGTGCGCTTCTCATGGTGTTCCCACGTCGGTTCCTGTTTGATCGTATTGGCGATGAACGGCCGGGCCGGATTGGTGTCGGAATCCTGGAACAGCCCGAGGATTTCCTCGTCGGTGCCCTGCTGCAGCGGCCAATTCGGCGAATCCTGCCGGATGGCTGCCAGCGCCCGCAGCAGCATCGTCACGGGGACCGTGCGTTTGCGGTTGAAGCGGATGATCAGGTAGTCGCTTTTGCGGGTTTCGAATTCCATCCAGGCGCCCCGGTCGGGGATGAGCTTGGCCGAGGCCAGGAGCCGGCCCGACGCGCGGTCCTCTGAGGCTTCGAAGTAGACGCCCGGCGAGCGGATCAACTGGGAGACAACGACCCGCTCGCTGCCGTTGATGATGAAAGTCCCCTTTTCCGTCATCAGCGGCATGTCGCCGAGGAAAATATCCTGTTTGATGGGTTCCGGGACTTCCGTCCCGATCAGCAGCACGGAGACGTACAGCGGGGCGGCGTACGTGATATCGCGCTCCAGACAATCCTCGATCGAATATTTCGGATCCTCAAACCAGTACTTGAGGTTCCACTGGCGGGCCTCCGGGCTCTCGCCGGGGAAATACAGGCGCATGCCTTTGTTGAAGGATTCGATCGGAGAAATTTCGTCGAACAGCTCCGCCAGCCCTTCCTTCTTGAACCACTCGAAGGAATCCAATTGGACTTCGATCAGCGTGGGAAGGGTGTGGATGTCGGGGATCCGCGCGTAGGATTTGCGTCCGATAAGGGTCATGGGCGTTCTCCCGGTGCCCGGTGGAACGGGCGGCTTCCCTCCGTACGAGGGAAGCCGTTTCCATATAGCCGGGCCGTCAGAGGGTAATCAGGGGTCATAGGGCGAAAAATTATTATAAGGCCGTAATTACATCAAGTCAAGAGTGGATTGCCCGGCCCCCTTTTTTTCCTCTGGAAAATCTGACAAAACGGCCGTTTCAGGAATTGGGGGGTGTAAAGGGCCGTCCCCCGCCCGGCTTCGGGGTGCTTGACGGCGGTTTTTACGCATGGTAAAATCGCTGCCCGTTGCCCTGGAATTTCGCGAGCCGGGCGGGTTTGTGCCGTCCGCTCGAATTGCATAATTGCCGCGTAGGGCGAGGCCATCGAGCTTTCAGATGGCCTCACCTACTGCCAGGGCCCGGTGTCCGAGTCCGACGGTGGACAGGATACGTTGGTTTTCGTTAGGGAGGTTCGTCGTGCCGACAATCAACCAATTGGTCCGCAAGGGCCGGCGCTGGAAGAAATCGAAGAGCAAGGCTCCGGCATTGCTGTACACCCTGAACGCACGCAAGCAGCGCCGGATCCGCCAGCCGCGCGGCGCTCCGCAGAAGCGCGGCGTCTGCACGGTCGTGCGCACCATGACTCCCAAAAAGCCGAACTCCGCATTGCGCAAGATCGCCCGCGTCCGGCTGACCAACGGCATCGAAGTCACCGCCTACATTCCGGGCGAAGGCCACGCCCTGCAGGAGCACTCCGTGGTTCTGGTCCGCGGCGGACGCGTCAAGGATCTTCCCGGGGTTCGCTACCATATTGTGCGCGGCACGCTGGATACCACCGGCGTGGAAGCCCGCCGTCAGGCCCGTTCCAAATACGGCAACAAGCGGCCCAAGGAAGCCAAGCAGGAATAATCGGTCCCCGTCCGGCGCACTCTCCGGAAGGCGGCGTAGGGAGTTGGATAGATGGCGAGACGAGATGTACCGGCACCCCGCACGGTTCCACCGGATGTCCGCTTTCACAGCGTAAAGGTGAACCGTTTCATCCGCCAGGTCATGAAGCGCGGAAAGAAGAGCACCGCGGTGGCGATTGTATACGGCGCCTTCGACCTGATCGGGGAACGCAGCAAGAAGGATCCGCTGGAAGTGTTCGAGCAGGCTCTGCACAACGTCGGGCCGCAGATCGAAGTGAAACCGCGCCGCGTCGGCGGGGCCACCTACCA
>JBJYXS010000400.1:6212-8515 GCA_046260075.1 Anaerolineales bacterium
AAACCGAATCGAAAGGATCTTGGCGGGAAGCCTGGTGTTCGACCTGGCCCCGTAAGACCAGGTCGAAAAATCGGAAACCGGATAGCTGGTTATCCCGGAGTAATTAAAAAGGAAGACATCATGGCACGCCAGTTCCCGCTGGAGCGATATCGAAACATCGGCATCATTGCGCATATTGATGCCGGCAAGACCACGACCACCGAACGGGTGTTGTATTACACCGGACGCACCCACCGTCTGGGATCGGTGGACGACGGTACGACGGTGACCGATTGGATGGACCAGGAGCGCGAACGCGGCATCACCATCGTCGCCGCCGCCGTCAGCGCCGAGTGGAAGGGTCACTTCATTAACATCATCGATACGCCGGGGCACATCGACTTCACGGCCGAGGTGCAGCGGTCGCTCCGGGTGCTGGACGGCGGCGTGGTGGTCTTCGACGCCGTGCAAGGCGTGGAACCCCAGAGCGAAACCGTCTGGCGCCAAGCCGACCGGTACGGCGTTCCGCGGATTTGCTTCATTAACAAAATGGATCGTGTGGGCGCGTCCTTCGACCGCAGCGTAGACAGCATCCGCGCACGGCTGGGGGCGAACCCGATCCCCATCCAGTTCCCGATCGGCGAGGAAGCGTCCTTCCGGGGAGTGATCGACCTGATGGCGAATCAGGCCGTGCTCTGGACCGACAAGACCGGAGAGGCGCCGAGCGTGGTGGCGATCCCCCCCGAGTTCCAGGCGGAAGCCGATACCCGCCGGGCGCACATGATCGAGCAGATCGCCGAACTCGACGAATCGCTGACCCTGAAGTACTTGGAGGGCCAGCAGATCTCGGTCGAGGAGTTGAAGGCGGCCCTGCGGCACGAAACGGTCACGGGAAAAGCCGCCCCGGTCCTGTGCGGATCCGCGCTGCGCAACAAGGGAGTCCAGCTGGTGATCGATGCGGTGGTGGATTACCTGCCTTCGCCGCTCGATATCCCCGCGGTCCGCGGGACTCACACCGGAACGGGTGAAGAGCAAACCCGGCCGGCGGACGAGAACGCCCCGCTTTCCGCGTTGGTCTTTAAAATCGTCTCCGATCCGTACGTCGGCCGACTGGCTTATTTCCGGGTGTATTCCGGAAAGCTCAAGCAAGGATCCACGGTGATGAACGCCGGCCGAGGCAAGCGGGAACGGGTCGGACGATTAATCCGCATGTATGCGGACCGGCGCGAAGAGATCGACGAAGCGCTGGCGGGCGACATCGCCGCCGTGTTGGGCATGAAAAACACCTTCACCGGCGATACGCTGTGCGACCTTTCCAATCCCATCCAGCTCGAGGCCATCACCTTCCCCGAGCCGGTCATCGCGGTGGCGATCGAGCCGAAGAGCACGGCCGATCAGGATAAACTCTCCCAGGCGCTGCACAAACTCGCCGAAGAGGATCCCACCTTCCGCGTGCGAACCGACGAGAACACCGGGCAGACGATCATCTCGGGGATGGGGGAACTGCACCTGGACGTACTGGTCGAACGGATGCGCCGCGAATTCAACGTCCGCGCCTCCGTCGGCCGGCCGCGGGTCGCCTACCGGGAATCGATCACCCGCGCGGTGAACAAGGCGGAGTACCGCTACGTCAAGCAGACCGGCGGCCGCGGCCAATACGGCCACGTGGTGCTGTCGATAGTTCCCGGAGAACCGGGGTCGGGCGTGGCCTTCGACGACAAGATCGTCGGCGGTGTGATCCCGCGGGAATACATCCCGGCTGTGGAGCGGGGCGTCCGGGAAGCGGCCGAGGCGGGCGTACTGGCCGGCTATCCGGTGGTCGACGTCAGCGTCACCCTCCTGGACGGATCGTTCCATGAGGTCGATTCCAGCGAGATGGCGTTCAAGATGGCCGGAACCTTCGCCTTCCGCGAGGGTATTCAGAAAGGGGCGCCGGTTCTGCTGGAACCGGTGATGAAGGTGGAAGTGGTTTCCCCCGAGGAATACCTCGGTGATGTGATGGGGAACTTGGCCAGCCGGCGCGCCACCATTGAAGGCGTCGAAGTCCGGCCGGGCAATGTCCAGGCGGTCAAGGCGATGGTGCCGCTGGCGGAGATGTTCGGATACGCCACCGAATTGCGGTCCACGACACAGGGCCGGGGCGTGTTTACCATGGAGTTCGATCATTATCAGGCGCTCGCCGAGGCGGAAGCCCAGGCGGCGATCGGAAAAGGATGAGCGGGCGGACCCCGCTCGATCGGCGCGTTTTGGGCGCAAGGGAGAAGAACCGATGGCCAAGGAAAAATTCGTTCGCAGCAAGCCGCACCTGAACGTGGGGACGATGG
>JBJYXS010000401.1:0-18357 GCA_046260075.1 Anaerolineales bacterium
CGTCGTCGACGTCGTTGTTGCTGTTGACCGTCAGGGTCGTTCCACCGGCACATGCCGACAGCGCGGCGAGCAGTGCGGCAGCCAGAAACAGAACCGCCAAGCGTCTACTTGGGTTGTTCAAGGCCTTCTCTCCTCTGCGGATTGGTCCGCATCCTCATTGCGCCCCTTGGATTCCGGGATAATCCTTCCGAAAACGCATCCCTCTTCATACTTGCTCATGAATCACCCGCAGCGTTTGAACAGGATATCTCCATAGATCTCGCTGCGGCCGATCACTTCCTGGGCCTTGTTGTAGGCCACGAACTGGTACTGCAATACGGCGTCCGGGAAGTCCGGATACTCCGGCACATCTTCCGCCAACAGGTCGTAGAAGTATGTGTTCTCTCCCGAAGCCTGCATGTTCAATCCCTCGCTCCATCCGGATTTCGCTTCCGTTTTCAGATCGAACAGGCGCACGAAGAGCAGAACGTAGCTCACCGGATCCGGCGGACCGGCGATCTCGACCCCGATCCGCACCCGGTTGGGGGTGCAACCCCTCCCGAAGAAGATCTCGGCCGGGTCGATGAACGGGGAAAAGCTCATCCCCTCGGGTTCCGGCGCGGCGCCTTCCTCCGCGTCCGTGTAGGGAATGCAACCGGAAAAGCCCGAGGTGTTGCCGAATTCATCAGTGGCCGTGGCGGTGACAAAGCCGGCCGCGCCCGGGGAGAAGGCGGGAAGAACCGCCGTAAGGCTGGCGTTGCCGTTGATATCGGTGACGACCGTGATCTGCTTCACCCGGCGCTGGCCCTCCCCGTACCCGGAAGGATCGCAGAAGTCGTTGGTGAAAATATCCACGGTGAAGGAAGAGGCCGGCGTGCTGCTGAGAATCCCGGATACGGTCATCACCGACGCGGCCGGATCGATGACCGCGCTCTGCAGGAGCGGGTAATTCTGGCTGTTGTTGTCGCCGTCGTCCGGATCCAGATAGTCGTTGGGGATCACCACGTCACCGTTGATCGCGATCCCCAGCCCGCCGTTATCGAAGACGGCATTGGTGAGGATCGGGTTCCCCGTCGCCCCCCCGTCTTCCGAGATCACCGCCACGCCGTGCCCGCCGTTATGGGCGATGGTGTTGGGAAAACCGGTCCTGCCGATTTCGTTCCCGGGCCCCTTGATCCGGATCCCGTCGGCGCCGTTTCCCAACAGAGCCAGGTTGTTGTAGTCGGTTCCGATGAAGTTGCCCAGAACCGTAGCGCCGCTGGAGAGGATCAGGCCTTCCCCGTCGTTTCCGGAGATCATGTTCCACCCCCCGGACGGCGCTCCGCCGATCATTACGTGGGTCGTGCCGGTGCCCGGGGCCATTTCGATTCCGACGGCGTTTCCGAGGGCCGCCGTTCCGGCGGCGTTGGTGCCGATATAGTTGTTGCGGATGGTGATCAACGTAGCCCCGTCGATGATCAAGATCCCGGGGCCGAGGTTGCCGGAGATCAGGTTGCCACCCCCCATCTGCAACGCACCGATCAGGTGGTTGGCGCCCCACACGGTGATTCCGGCCTGGATGTTGCCCAAGGCCGCATTCCCCGTCGCGTCGGTTCCGATCCGGTTGCCCAGCACGCTGACGCCTTTTGAGTTGGGGCCGGTGGAGATGCCCGAGAGCCCATTGGCGGAAATCACGTTCCGTCCGGCGGATGCCGCATCGCCGATCTGCGCGTCGCCCGTGCCGGCCACGTACACGCCGTTCTTCCCGTTTCCCAACGGCGCCAGTCCTTTGCGGTCCGTGCCGATGTAATTCCCCTTGATCTCGATATCATGGGCCGTGATGTACACCCCATGGCCCTCGTTGCCGGAGATGGTGTTTCTCGTTCCCCCTTCGATCCCTCCCACCAGGTTGAGGTTTCCGTAAACGCTCACCCCGTTCCCGGCGTTGCCGAGCGCGGCGCTTCCCGCGCTATTGGTTCCGATGACATTGCCCTGAACGGTATTGTGCTGGCCGTTGATCTTCACCCCGTCGCCGTCGTTGCCGGAAATCACGTTTGCCAGGGACAGTGCGTCCCCGCCGATTTGATTGATATCCCCGAACACTTCGATGCCCGCGCCATGGTTGCCCAAGGCGCCCGA
Organism: Anaerolineales bacterium; assembly: GCA_046260075.1. Taxonomy (GTDB): domain Bacteria; phylum Chloroflexota; class Anaerolineae; order Anaerolineales; family RBG-16-64-43; genus JAFGKK01. Next base: position 2,098 of record JBJYXS010000401.1, read on the forward strand.
TCCGGTCTTGTTTGTGCCGATGTAGTTGTGCCGGATTTCATTATGGTGGGATGTCGGATTAATCAGGATGCCGTCCCCCCCGTTGGCGGATATCACGTTGAAATCCAAATCCAGGGGGCTGCCGATGTTGTTGTATGGGCCGTTAAGTTCTATGCCCGCCTCTGTATTTCCCAGAGGAAGCGTGCCGGTGGCATCGGTGCCGATATAGTTGCCCTTTACGATGTTGTACATGCCCTGCGTCGTAAATACGATTCCCGGGCCGTGGTTGCCCGATATCACGTTTCCCTGCCCTGCTTGGGAACCCCCGATGGTATTCGACGTGTCTTCGACCAGGATGCCGCCGTTAACGTTCGGCAGCGCGGCCCCGCCCGTGGCGTCGACCCCGATGTAATTCCCCTTCACGTAGTTAGCAAAGTCGCTGATCCGGATCCCGTAGTAGTTGTTCGCGGAGATAATGTTGCGTTCTTCGGGAGTTTGTCCGCCGATGCTGTTGTTGCCCCCGCCTTTAATCCACACGCCGCTGGACGCGTTTTCAAAATGGAACATCCCGGTCACATCGGTGCCGATATAACATCCTTGGATGAGGTTTACCCCCTTGTTTTGTAAAACGATCCCATTCATATATGCGTTTATCGCCAGCCCGAACACGGAACTATGGCCGCCGGCGAGCACCAGGCCGTCTCCGGTAAGGTCGGGATCCCAATAACCTCTCAATTCGATCAGCGGATGGGAAACATATCCGGGCTGGGATCTTCCATCGATGATCACCGATGAGGTTATGACCGGCAGCGAAGGAATATCCGCATGAATGGTCTGCACGCCACCGCCGCCGATGCTGAAGTTGATCGTCGTCGTGCCGGTCAGGGTGTTGGCCTTGTTGATCGCTTCGCGCAGGCTGCAATGGGCCGTATTGCAGACCCCGTCGTCATTGTTGTCGGTGGTGTTCACCGTCAGCGTGGCACCGCCGCCGCTTCCGCAACCGGAGAGCGCGACACCGAGGATGAGTATCAGGAAGGGAATCAGGAAACGCCGTAGAAGGGTTTTCACGCCAACTTCTCCTCATTACGGGATAGATGATCCTGTCAAACCGAGCATGACCAGCCCGACGGCGCAAATTTCGAAAAAACCTGCGCTACTAATAATACGAGCGGGCGGGCTGAAAAACCTCCAAAGAATCCCCAAAGAAGCTCTATATGGCCGGTTAATAGCTAAAAACCATGCGATAAAGACTCTTCCGAAGGCTTCCGAACAGTGGTCTCCGTTTTTCCGCAACTCTCAGGAATGAGAATAGGTAGGATGCTACCCGACCGATCTTTTTATTACAAGCGTAGTATGTGAAATCCGACACGAAAAAACCGATCCGCCAGCCGGACGGCGCTACTCCCTGCTCCTTGCCGGAATCATACCGGGCAGGGGAGAATTTCTCACCCTGCCCGGAAGGCGCCAACGGTAAAAGAGAAGACCGGCGTTAGTGCGCATCCCCTGCGGAGTCCGGCGCCGGGAGTTCCCGGTACCCCAGGGTCCAGGCAGTCGAGAGGTACGTTTCCCGCAGCCCGCGCAAGAAGAGAGTCGGTATTCCAACCGTCGCCATCATGACCAGCAGGCCCGATACGGCGGCTACGATGAGAGCCGTCAACGGCGATCCGCCCTGCAGGATCAGGAACAACATCCCGCCTACTCCGCCTCCCAATACCAATCCCACGGCCACCAGGCTGATCACCACCGGTATCATCAGGACGACGTACCCGATTTGGACCGCCAGCAGCAGGAGCCACAGCAGAACCAGGTCCTTGAGATTCGAGCGGAGAACGGCGTACCCGTACCGGAAACTGTCCAGTACGCCGCGGCCGCGGAGGATGCATTCGCGGTAGAAGACCTCGCGCACCATGTGAACCGCCACCGCCGCCAAGAGGACGGTGAAGATCGCCAGGACGCCAAGCCCGATGGTCATCACCATTCCCGCGATCGGCGCGAAACCGCCCAGCGCGATGGACACCAACAGCGGAGCCGCAGCCAGGGAGAACAGGGCAAAGCCAGCGAGCAGGAACGGCAGGAAGATCAGCAGGTCGATCAGGAACAGCCATAGGGCCGATCGCGACCAACCCAGCCGGAAACCCTCACGCCAATTCACCTTTTCGCCGCTGGTTTCATACTTGTCCACCATCCGGATCAGCGCCGTCCGGCTGACGTAGCGCACGACCGCCAGGACCAACGCCACCAACAGCGCCAGGCAGACCAGGACGGCCACGATGGCGATGACCTTGCCGACGGTTTCCGGCGGCATCGATTCGGGGATCATCTGGTCGAGTTCCCGAACCGCCTCGCGGATTCCCTCCGGCAGCCGGTTGAGTTCTTCGGTCGATATTTGCGGCGGCCACTCCTTGACATATTGGATATTGCCCTGGGCTCCGGCGTTGTTGTTGTTGATGGATCCGCCGGTTGCCAGCGCCAGTAGGATTCCGAACACCCAGAGGGTCTTGTACGACCAGAGAATGCTCCATGCCCTTTTGAGTACTTGTATGTGGTTCATGAGAAACGCTCCTTTCCTGTTACCGATGAGATCCGGAAGCCCGCTGGCCGACCCACCATCCGGCGAACCATCCGGTGAACAACAAACCGACCGCCGCCATGGCCACCAATAATGCGATGTCGTCCCAGGCGCCAAACCCCGGCACGGCCAACCATTGCACGCCGTCGCGTAGGATTTCGGGCAGAGGAAGTTGCGGGATCATGGCGTTCAGACCTTCCTGCAGCGTCTCCTCCGCCCCCGGTATCCATTCCAGTGCCGAGGTGACCAGCAGAACCGCTTGGAGAAACGCCCACCCCAGGATCAGTGCGACGGGAAGGATCAGCCATCGGACGGAGGGCTTGAGAACCATTGGCCGGCCTGCGGAGGCTTTGCGCGGCAGCCGCAAGGCGACCTCCGCCACAAACCGCTGCTCGCTTTTCCGGCCCTTCGGCGGAGTATCCGCGCGCAGTATCTCGGAGAGTGCGCGTCGCCGCTCAAGTTCCGCGCGGCATTCCGGACAACCCTCCAGGTGCGCTTCCGCCCTTCGCCGTTCTCCATTGGCCAATTCCCCGTCCAGGTATGCATCCAGCCGCCGACCCAAATGCCCGTTCATAATTCCTCCGCTGCCGCTTGAAGCGTTTGCGCCAATACCGTCCGCGCATAATGCAGCCTCGACATCACCGTTCCCATGGGTATCTCCAGTGCTTCGGAGATTTCCCGGTAAGAACACCCATGGAATTCCTTCAACACCAGCACCGCGCGGCTGGCTTCCGGAAGGCTCAGTACCGCGCGCTGCACCGCCTGTGATCGTTCCTTCCGTTCCACGATATCTTCCACGCGACCGGCTGACGGCTTGCCGTCCGCCGAAGCCAGATCCGATTCCGGCCGATTTCTCCGCAGGGAGTCCACCGCAGCATTGACGGCGATCCGCAGGATCCACGCCCGGAAGGAGGCGCCGTTCGGACGATAACTCCCCAGTTTCTCCCATGCCCGCAGGAAAGCAGTCTGGGCGGCATCCTCCGCCAACATCGCATCTCCGCACATCCGGTACACAACGCTTACCGCGAGAGTTCGATAGCGCCGGACCAATTCGCAGAAAGCTTCCCTGTCCCCGCTTTGGGCGTTCCGGACCAATTGGTCTTCTTCGGCGATTGTGCTGTCCCTGATCATCCCGGTTCCTATCGTCGCTTTCTATCCATTAAACGCCGTCCGAAGACTTTTTATTCGGTCGAAGTATTCATGGTTTTTGGGCCCGTATTATCCGGTTTCAATGGGAGAAAATTTGCGGATATCGAGAACGGACGGGCCCGCCGGATCATCTTCTATGTAAGGGGTTTTCGATGATATATGCCGCCGCTTGCCGATCGGCTTTGCCCATGGGATAGTCCCGCAAATCCCGGAAACGCACCCAACGCACCTCTGCCGCTCCGATCGGCCGCGGCCTTCCGCGCAATGAATCGCAACGGTATACGTGGAGGATGATGCGGAAGTGGCTGAAGGCATGGCGAACCGATAGGATTTCCTCGCGCACACTCACCATCACCCCTAATTCCTCCTTCAACTCGCGGCGCAGGCAGACTTTCAAACTCTCTCCCCGTTCCCGCTTTCCGCCCGGGAACTCCCACATCCCGCCCAGCAGCTTGCCTTCCGGCCTTCGGGCGATCAACACTTTCCCCCGGCGCACGATCACCGCCGCGGTTACGTCGTATTGCGGGATGGATGGCGGCCGTTTCCGGACCGGTATGATCTCCTGCCATCCGTGCCGTTTCGACTTGCATCTCCCCGCCAGGGGACAATTCCCGCACAGCGGACGCCGCGGCAGGCAGACCAACTGTCCCAGATCCATCAATGCCTGGAAGAATGCGCCCGGCGCGGCCGATCCGCGCATCCGCTGATACAGGACCGCCAGAGTCCTTTCCGATGGCGCGCCCCGGATCGCACGCCGGAAGGCATAGAACCTGGCAAGGATTCTCCGCGCATTGGCATCCAATGCGGCGGCGGGCTCGCCGTGCGCGACGGCGGCGATCGCGGCGGCCGTGTACCGTCCGACGCCCGGAAGGTTTTGCCATTCTTCCGCCGTTCGGGGAAGGCGCCCCGCGCGCGTTTTCCGGATGTCAACCGCGGCACGGTGCAAATTCCGCGCGCGGGCGTAATAGCCAAGCCCTTCCCAAACCTTGAGCACCGTCCGGAGTCTGGCACGGGAGAGGCTGTCGAGGGTGGGGAATCGTTTCAGAAACCGGCGGTAATACGGGAGGACCGTCTCCACCCGGGTCTGGGCCAGCATTATCTCGCTGACCCAAATCCGGTACGGATCGCGTGTCCGCCGCCAGGGCAGAACGCGGGCCCGGCGTCGCGACCAATCGATCAGGACGGAGGATATGGAGGCCATTTCAACGGAAGGATGGACACGCGGACGGCAAGCCGCCGCTGCGGATCGGAAATAGGACCGGCCCGGATTCCGTCCTCCTTCGACAACCGGGCCGGTCCCTGCTTGCTGGTCGGCGAATGCCCTCTACATTTTCTATGAAAGGTACTCGAAACAACCGGCCCCACATCCGCTTTGGATGACCGGGTCGCAGCCCTTCGGCAACACATGTATGTATTGTTGGGCGGCCTGTTCGGCGATCTTCACCATGTTTCCAACACGCTCTATGGTGACATCCGTGGTGGCCCAGGAAAACATGCCGCTCCCGGCCTCCCCGTGCATCCAAACCGTCTGCCCCTGAATGCCCAGCAGCGTCAGTTTCAACAGGATAAACTCGCTTTCGAAACGGCCCTTAACGTAATTGCCGCAATACTCGCCGATCACGCAGTGCGCCTTCAGGTACAGCGTGACGAAATTACCGCTCGGGACGGTGCAGGGGTATGCCGTATAGGGGACCAGCGGAGTCGGCGCATCGACGCACCCGGACCACGTGCCGTTCACGAACAACCACGCGGTCAGGGTCGGCGTGGCCGTTTCCGGCTCGGGCGACGGCGTGGCGGTAGGAGGCACCGGTGTGAACGTCAGAGAAGGAAGGGGTATCTCTGTCCCGGTTACGGGGGGTTCGGTCGGAGTATTTGTAGTCTGGGGGAGTGTCGGCGTTTCGACTGCGGGATGCCCGGTCGGCGTGCCGACGGGGCCGCAGGCGATCGCGGCGAGAATCGACGCCAACAGCACAATCAGAAATCGCTTTTGACGCGTCGGACGGCTCATGCGGTTTATCTCCTTGGGCGGAGGGATTGCGATGCCCGTTCCTCAACCCGTCTTGCCGCTGTATCGGGATCCTTTCCCCGATCCGACTCAGCGGTCAGCCGATCGAAACCTAATGCCATTGTACTCAATAACCGAAATGGGTTCCTTGACGCTCCGCCGCCGTTGAAGCTATCCCCGTTCGGCCGTTCATCCGGGAATCTTCCCCCTGATTTATGGATGGACGGGCAGAAGCTCGTCCACGGGCACGCTCACCGTCAACGCATTGCGCGCCCCGGGATTTATCCCGGCCCAGGTGACAGTCTTCACAACGACGGCTTCCGATCCCGAGAACTTCGAAAGTTCCACTTTGGTATATCCCAGATGGCCGCGGCTGATTTCAAACACCAGCGTTCCTCCGGATTCCCAACCGATCAGGAGGATGTCCATAGTCATCTCGACCATACCCCCGGTTTCTGCTCGGTCGATCGGCTGTGCAAGGCGGAGATGCCCGCCATCCATCCCCGAAAATTCCGCTTCCACGCTTGCCGAAACTGCACGGGGCCGCAGCCAGCTTGCGCCTTCCACCAAGTCGAAGGTCGTCCAATCCGAGGTTGTCGTCAGCCGGATGCGTATCCCTTCCGCGGCCGGCCAGGTCATCGCGAGGAATCGGTCCACCCACTCGCGGGTGAGGGTCAGGTATCCGTCCGGCGGCAGTGGCCGGAAATCCGCATAGGTATAGCCCGATCCGTTCGATGCCCCCTCCGCCGCTGGTTCGATCTGGGATCCCTCGTGCCACTCGTTGAAGGAGGTGATCGTGACCATCGCGGGTTCCACCCCCGTGTCAAGCGCCTGCCGCCATTGTTCGTTGTAGGTTTCGCCGCCCAGCCGGGGAACGTAGGTCTCCTCCGGGTATCCGATCCGCCTGGCGGAAAAGCCCGGTATCACGCTGGGAACGTACCAGGCATCCGGCGGAATTCCGCGGGCCCAGGAAAAGCCGCCTTCCTCGAGGTTCAGGGTTGCGTAATTGTACAACCCGTCGAAATGCCCATCGTCGATCCAACTGCCTTCCAACGCATTGGCGATCACCAAACCGCCCTCCGGAAGCGCATGCACGGCGTCCGCCGCTTCCCTCCAATACTCGGGGCCGACCGGCGGGTGGTCGGGGTTGGGGGAACCGATCGCCCATACGAAGAATAATCCCTTGGAACCACCCTCCGTACTCCAGGGACTCGCAGCGATCGTGCGATAGAAAGCTGGATGGTCGCCATATCGGAGGTAGAGATATTTGATATCCGCCAGCAACTTTTCGGCCGTCCGATCTTGGTACGGCTCGATATGGAAAGCTACCTTTATGCCGTACTGTTCGCCGATATCCAGAAGCAGCGGCACCGCCTGATCTTCGCGCGACCACTGCCCCCACCAAGAGGAGATGATCACTCCCACCCCCGCTTCGCGCAACCAGGCGAAATGTTGCGCCACGACGGCTGGGTCCGCGACGCTGTAAACGCCGAGTTCCGGGAAATAGTCACTGGTGATGTCGAGCGGGGGCGGGAAGCGCGGGGTATGCCAATGATCCGAATATCCATCCGTTTCGAGTGTCCGATACCACGGGTAATAAAAAACCGCCGCTTGGGAGGAGGGTTCCGGCCCGGTGACGGGCGGCCAGTCGGCGGATGGGCTGGGAGAGGCCTGGGCGACGGCGGCGAGCGAGGGGTAGGGCGTTGCGTGCGGTTCAACCCGCTCTGTGGCGGCGCCGGGTGTGATTCCGCAGGCTGTCGAGATGATCAATACGACCCATGAGAGAAGCATATTTCGCCTCATCAGAGAATCCTTTCCGCCCAGTATGCGGTCGATCCATCCACCGTGCAATGGCGGCTATTTCCTACACCACGCGGACGTTCGAACCGGATGGGGATTTGGTGACTTCGATCCGGGCGGGAAAGGCATCGCGCAGTTCGTCGAGGTGGGTGATGACCAGGATGCGGTCGAAATCGTCCTGGATGGACTGGATGGCGGCCACGAGTCGCTCGCGCCCGGCCGAATCCTGGGTGCCGAATCCCTCGTCGATGAACAGCGCCCGCAACTGGGCTCCGGCCCGGCGCGCCAGTAGTTTCGAGAGAGCAATGCGCACGGCGAAATTAATGCGGAAAGCCTCGCCGCCGGAATACATTTCGTAGGCGCGGGTTCCGAGTTCGTCGGAGATGTTCAGTTCCAGCGTGTCGCGCGGCTCGCCGCTCTTGGTTTCCCGCTGGGTTTCCATGCGCAGCCGCATCCGGCCGTCGGTCATTTCCCCCAAGAGCCGGTTGGCCTCCTGTTCGACTTCGGGTACGACCGTCTCGATGATCATGGTCGGCACGCCGCGTTTGCCGAACGCATCACGCAGCTCCTCATACACCGAGAGGTCGCGTCGGAAGCGCTCCAATTCCTCACGTCCGGCCTTCTGCTGGCGGGCAATCTCCTCCAATGCCGCCAACATCTGGCGCGCCCCGCCCACGCGTTCGTCGGCCAGCCGTTTTTCCAACCGCGCCTTTTCCAATCGGCCGCGAAGGGCTTCGGAGTCCGCCAAGCCGGAACCGGTCCGTTTCAGCTGCTGCCGGATCTTCTTGGACTCGGATTGTTCCTCCGTCAGCGATTTAAGCCAGCGGGCTACCCGCTCCTGTGCGGCGGGGATCTTCGCCCGGGCATCCTGGGCCGTCTTCAGGGCGGATTCCGCCTCCGCCAGCCGCCGCTCCAAACCGGGAAGGGCCGAGAGCGCGGTTTGCAGTCCGGCGGAGTCCTTTTGTAGCGCCTGCAGCTCCGCCTCGAGGTCTTTCAGCCGCGAAACGTTGGCTTTGTATTTCGCCCGCCGGGATTCGATCTCTCCCTGTAATTGCGCCACAACCTGCCGCCGGTGGTCGGCGGTCAACGGTTGGCCGCAAGTCGGACACTCCGGCGCGTCAGATGTCTGCAGGGTTTCCAAACGCTTCTTCAGCGGCTCGGTCTGCGGACCCAGTGCGTCGTTCTCACCGCGCAGCGTGCCCATCAGGGAACTGAGCTCACGTATTTGAACATGAAGCCTTTCCCGCTCGGACTGCCTCCGCACCAGTTCCTCGCGTTCGGTGCGCAGCCCGGCCGCCTGTTGTTCCAGCGCCGCAGGATCTGCTGCGCGGCCGAGCGACTCCAGTTCGGCCCGCGCGTCGTTCAGCTCGCGTTCGGCGGAAAGGCTTCGCCGTTCGGTTTCCTCCGCCCGGCGTTCAAGCTCCGCCCGCGCGTTGCGGCGCTGTTCCACTTCCGCCCAGGCCTGTTCGAGGGCAGCCAGGTTTTTCCCTTCGGCGGCGGCGGCGGTCTCAGCCTCTTTTAATTGCCGTTCATGCTCCCCGCGCCGGGAAAGTTCACGATCCATTTCCGACTGGCGGACTTCCAGACGTTCGACGGAAATGCGGGATTGGCGGATTTTCTCCTTGGCCCGCTCCTCATATCGTTCCCACCGGTCCAACCCGAGGATCGCTGCAAGCACCTGAGTCCGCTGGAAAGGGGGTTTGGCGGTGAACTCGTCGGCGCGGCCCTGGGAAAGCAGCGCGGAGTTGATGAAGGTGTCGTAGTCCAACCGCAGCAACCGATCGATGCGTTCCTGCGTTCCGCGGATCGTCGACTCCGAAAGGCTGCGCCAATCCTCCGCGTCGCCGTCCCAGGCCTGCAATTCCAGCAGCGACTGCGCGGTTTTCTTTTCGATGCTTCGCTGGCGGATCACCAGGTAGCGCACCCCGGCCATCTCGAATTCCAGCGCGACCCGCGTCTCCTTGAGATTTTGATGGATCAGGTCGTCGGCCGACGGCGCCCGGGCCTTTCCCCACAACACCCAGGTGATCGCGTCCAGCAGGGACGATTTGCCCGCCCCGTTCTCGCCGGAAATGCAGGCCACATGAATCCCCTCCAGACGGAGCGGATCCGGATCGCGGTAGGCGAGGAAATTGTGAAGTTCGAGTTTGATCGGGATCATGTCGGTTTAGGTTCGTTTTTCCATTCCAAGGTCGGACCATCATAGTCTACAGACCATGGACGATGGACCATGGCCGGCACATGAAGGGAAAGAAATCTTCGCGAAGGACCGCGCTGCTGCCACAGACGGCCATCGTCCATCGTCTACCGTCCATCGTCCTCATTCATCAGCTCCTCGGCCGCATGCAGCAATTCGGCCGTTCGCTTCTCATCCACTTCCTTTGCCTGAAAATACCGCTTGAGGAGTTCCAGCGGCCCCAGCGATTCGGCGCTGTCGCTTCCCAACCGGGCGCGGGCTTCCTCGTGGACGTCCTGTTGAAGGCTTACGTGCGACGCGTCTCCGGCCGCCTTGCGGACGGCGCGTTCGTCCAGCAGGCCGGTCTGCTCGCTCCGCATCGACACGATGATCCGCACGACCGCATCCGCCAGGTCCGGCGCGCGCAGTTCGACTGCCCGCACAACCGCCGGCGTGGGATCGTCCTCGGTTTTGACGTCCACCCGGATGGTGTGAAAGGGCCTCGCATGAACGGGAATGAATTCCACATGCGATGTGCCGCGCGAGATTTCCGCGAAGCAAAACCCCTTCTGTTCTTTTTCCTCGCCGAAGTCGATGCGTTCCAGCGATCCGGCGTATACCATCGGCGGGACGCCCGCCTCCCCGTCGGTGAGGTTCTGGAATTTGTGGATGTGGCCGAGCGCAATGTAATCCCAGGCGGGAGCGGCCGCCGCGCTCTTGGTCACCGCCACGTCGCCGCCGAGCATCACCGACCGTTCGGAACCGAAAACGGCACCGGAAACGGTGAAGTGTCCGGCCAATACACGCGGCGCATCCTGCTTCTCCGCCAGATCCGACAGCTCGCGGATGTATCTCGTCACCGTGTCGCGCAAGGCCTGTTCGAGTTCGGGGAGCGATTTTCCCTTGTGCTCGGCGTCCGCCAACAGGCGATTGCGCGAGGGATACGGCATCCAGGCCAGAAAGACGGGGCCGGATGCCGTCTGCACGGTTTGCGAATCGGGCTTGTACCCGACGATCACGTTGGGGATATCCAGCACGTGGTAGATGTCGAGGCTGGTGGCCTTGGAAGCCGAACCGGGGATATCGTGGTTTCCCACCAGGAGCAGCGTGGGGATGCTGTCGGCCAGCCGTTTGATCCGCCGGGCGAACTCGCGCTGCTGGGTGGGCTCGGGATCGCGGGTTTTAAACGCATCGCCGGCGAACACCGCCAAGTCGGCTTTGTGGACCAGCGCGTAGTCGATCACTTCGTCGAGCCGGTCAAGGAAATCCCGCGTTCGGGTGGAGGTGCCGGTGGCGGGATCCAGCCGGCCGTAGTTTTCCATCCCGATGTGCAGGTCTGCGAAGTGGACAAGACGGATGGGGGACATGGGGAAATTGTAACCCAATCAGGAGGGCGATCCGCCGCATCCGGGGTCGAATCACACCCACGGCAGACGAAACGGGTATTGCATGTCCTCCAGCGTTCCGCCCGTCACGGCGATTTCCTCCAAGCGGTTCGTCCCCAATCCGGCCACGAGGGCAAGAGACAGATAATTGTCGGTGTATCGGAAGGGATCCGATTGGGATTCCGCCCGCGGGTTAAATCCCATCAGAGCGGATCCGACCGCATCGACAGCCACCGGATCCAAGCCTGCGGCCAGGATGCCCGGGCGCACCTGCGACATCCCCGCATCCCACGGCCCGGCTCCGCCTTCGCAGGTGAGCACCCCGTCGATCACGGCCAAGTCTACCGGCCGCGCCAAATTCAACTCAACAATCACCTGCGGAAGGCGGGTATCGTACGCCCCGTCGTTGCCGTGCAACGATGTTCTCGCGGTGTCCTCGGCGTTCTTCTTGTAGGAATCGATCGGCGTGAGGCCGATCAGGTTTTTCAGCGCCAGGGTCACCCCCATGACCGAATGGACTTTCAATTTGGCGATCGAAATGAAAACATCCACTTCCTGAAGAAGGCCGTTTAAATAGAACTGGTGATATACCCGGCCCTTATCCCCCACCGGAAACCTTGCGAAATCCGAGTACGGCGCCGCACGGCACAGGTTCACCAATGTGGCGCCGTACGGTTTGGCCATCTCCGAATAGCCCCAACTGTCCCAGGCGGCTTCGTCGGCGATTCCATCCATAACATAGATCTTGCCGGCCCCCATATCCTTTGCCCATCGGGCAAGGGCGCCCACCACGGCAGGATGGGTGGCGAACATTTCCGTGGCCGGAGGCCTTTCCGGGGTATCCCACCAAGGTCCGCCGGTCAGGTTGGGTTTCAGGCCCACCCGCGCGCCCGGGCTGAGCAATTCCTCCGCCCCGTCCAATTGATGCAACATCCGACGGATTTGCGAATGGATCACATCATCCTCATACGCACCCGCGAAACCCAGGGCTACGGTCGCCCGCGGTTTGGTCGTGGGAGTCTGCGGCCGCAGAGTACGCGTCGGCGAGGCAATGGTCGTAGAGGTTGCCGGCTGCTTTGTCGTGGAAGGAGTCGATGGATCGGAAGACATTCGGTCTTCGGTTTCCTTCGGACGGCATCCGGCGAGGACCGCCAAGCCGCCGGTTCCAAGGAACTGTAGGAATTGCCGTCGGTCCATCGGTGGCTTCTTCCGGTGTTTTCGCATGTCTGCTCTCCATCGGTACCGGTTCCGCGCAGGATCAGGCACCGGCGCCGGGATCAACAATCACCCGCCCGCGTTCCTCGCTGGACCTGGCTTGCTTCACGTTGTACATGGCTTGGTCCGCCGCCTCCAGCAATACGTCCAGTGTATCGGGGTGTTGCCATTCGAATCGTGCGGCCCCGATGCTCAGTGACAGCCGGTAGGCGCGCCCCGTTTGGGCGTTCCGCATACGAAGTCCTTCCTTTATGCGTGCCAGCATGGCCTGCCGGGAACCTTTGCCGGATTTGGCCGCCAAGACGACGAATTCGTCGCCGCCCAGTCGGGCGGTCACGTCCGATGCACGAAAGGATTGTTTCAAGAGATCGCCGGCCTCGATCAACGCCCGGTCGCCCGCCGCATGTCCGAGGATGTCATTGATTTGCTTCAATCCGTCCAAGTCGATATAGAACAACACCGCATTCATCCGCATCCGCAATGCCACCTGAAGCAGCTGACCGGCCAGCAGCCGGAATCCGCGCCGGTTGTTCAAACCGGTCAACTCATCCGTCAGGGAAGATTCGCGGAGCCGCCGTTCGGTATTTTTCCGTCCGGTGATGTCATGGACGACGACCAGATATCCGATCGTCCATCCATCCTTGTCTTTCAGCGGCGTCAGGGCGACATCGAAAAAGCGCTCGACGCCGCCCTTCGAGATCCGGGCTTCTTTCCGGGAGGATTCCTTCAAACCGGCCAGGCTTTGTCCGTCGATCCATCCGGCCATCGCCTCGTCGGCGGACCGGCCGATCGGCTCCTCGCTCCAGCCGAACAGCCGGCACGCTTCCGGATTGGCGTCCACCACCCGTGTCCGCGAGTCCAGCACCACCACCCCGTCACGCAACGCTTCGATCAGGGCATCTCGGGCGACCGGCGCCAGGTCGAACAGCCGATAGCGAAAAATGGCCCACCCCACGGCCAAACCCCACAGCGTATAGGCGAACGGATTGATATCCAGCCCTTTCAGGCCCGGAATGACCGGAGCGCCGCTCAGGTAATACAGATACACCCCGTAGATGACCAATGCCGCGGCGAGCATGATTCCCGCTTGCCGGCGGTACAGCGGCGAGGCGGAACGCCATTTTCCCAAGAGGAGCAAATTTCCCGACGTCAGGAGCAAGATATTGTATGCGGTCACCAGCAGATATAGCGGGCCGCGGTGGAATGCCAGCAAAGGGATGGCTCCGCTCGCGTCCACGGCTGCGCCGGAATAAATGAGATGCAACCTCTCGTCGAACAGCTTGAAGAAGAACATAACGGCCGGAACGACAAACAGCAATACGACGAGCCGGCGGCTCAGCCATCCATCCCGTCCGGCGTACTGCGCGGCGAACACCAGGAAGAGCGCGGGAAAAGAAAGGATGCCGATATATTCGACTTTGCTCCAGAACAGCATCCCGGCCAGATCCGGACTGGCCAGTTCCATGGCGTATCCGATGATGTAAATGGAAAGAGCCAGCATGAAGGCCGAGAAGGCCCTCGCCCCGAATGCGGCCGGCCGCCGCCAGGCGTAGTAGGCGATCGCAATCGACATTCCGCCGCACAGCAAGACATACACGCTGAAGGGGTTAAAATTCATATCCCTCCACTACACTCGACAGCCGTGCTCCCGTATTGTACAGAGCGCCGGAATGACCGCCGGGCATTTCAGCTTCCCGGCCGAATGGTTTACCCCGCGGCGGGGAAGGCTAGGAACTCTTGCACACACCACCCAGCACCTTGTCGAAATCCGGCGCCCAATTCTCGTAATACACGCGGTCCGCCATTTCGGCCACGCCCGCCAGCGCCGCAATGGAAGCCGAATCTCCGGAGGAAGGGTAACCCCACCGGTAGGCATCCAGCCAATTGACCGGCGCCGAACCCGCGGGATGGTCCTGCCAATCGCCGATGTCCAGGCCCAGACATTCGATATACGCGGAATCCGGATTCAGACGCACCCACAGGCCGGCCGATTCGGCGAAGCCCACCCAAGCCTGGTGGATGTGCGGTTTGTCGCGCAGGACCTGTACGTGATCCTTCTCCGCGAACACCAACAACACCTTCAACCCCGGAATTTGATTCCCCAGCGCCGGATAGGCGACCGGACTCTCCCGAACGCTCCACCAATTCTCGGCCTCGTCCGGTGTCGCCAAATCCATCGGCCATTCGCCGGCGGCAAATGCACCGTTCGCTTCGAGGGCTGCGGTAAGCGCCGCGGAATACACGCGCTTCCCGAACATCGTCGGACACCGGGTGCCCAGAGCGTGGTCGCCGGGATCCCGCCGGCCGTTTCCGTCGCGGTCGAAATACGGCGCGCCCGTCGATCCCTGGCCACAGGCCGGAAGCTCTGCGCCCCAACGCAGTGTGGAGTAATCCAGGATGATGTCGTCGTCCCGGAACGATGATGGATATCGATACAACGGGTTGATCACCGGCTCCCGGTCATCGCCGTAATAACCGACCTCCATCGCCGAGAGCACGTCAACGGTCGGATTCTCTCGGCCCACGAAATAGCGTAGAGCGGGCAATTGGTTGCCATAGGCGGCCATCATGGACACGGCCGCCAGGCCGGGATGGGAGAAGGCATACAATCCGACGTTACCTTCCATCACCGGCATCCCCGCGATCTCGGAAATCGTCTTTCCGTTCGTGTCGCCGATCTCCCCCGAGGCGAAACGGATCACATCCCGCAGGGCCGCTTTCGATCCGGCCCCGCCGTAATCCCGGGATCCTCCGCTGAGGTGGCCCATCTTCTGATCCGCGCACCCCGGCCAGAGAAACGTTACGTGGATCAATCCGATCGAGAAGACCTCAAGACTTTGCTGGTATCCCTCGACGGGCGTGAAGAAGGGTGGAACCTCTATGACTACCCCGGCACCCTCCGGATATCGATACTGGGCGGGGAGGGTCACTTGGACCGCAATCGGTCCGGATTCGATTGACGGGATGGCGGTGTAGAGTCTTCCGTCATTGGTCAGGGTATACCGTTGGCCGTCCGGGACTCCGGGGGTTTGCGGCGGGGCGGCGGTGCTCGTCGGGGGAGCTTCGGGGTGCGATGTAGGAAGAGCCTCTGCGGATGCACATCCGCTTGTCCACAAGAGGAAACACGCCGCCGCAATGCATGCGCCGAATGAAAATCGCCGCCGGTCGTTCCGCATCATGATGACTCGCTCCTCGCCCGCTCCGTGCGACGGAAATGGGTCTCTCCAACATGGATTGGAAGGAGTTATATCAGCAACCGACGGATTCCGCCTGCGGATCATTTCTTGAATATCACCCGGATCCGTTCGCAAACCAGAAGCATATCCGGCGAAGGGTCCCGGCCCATCGCGCCCAGGATGCGCGTGAAATACCGCCAATGGGCTTCGCGCCAGCCCTTCAGCGACCGGTCGCCCTCCCCTTCCTCCCGGGCGAATCGCTCGTCCACTTCGGAAAATGGTTTGATCTCGACCTCGATGGTTTCGATCAAGCACAGCGGAGAACCGCTTCCATCCAGAACGATCGTCAGGCACCCCGGTTCGGGGAGCGGACGACCCTCCGCTTCCCATTCCCATACAGAGGAGCAAGCCGCCGTTTTCACACCGTCGGCGATCAACGACCCGAGTTCGTCGGCCATCTCCCGGTTATCGCCCCATTTTTCGGCGAAAAACCCGCGCGTGCGATAATCGGAATCCTTGGGAAGCGTGGCCAGGAATTTTCTCCAAAACAAGAGAGTTCGCGGATCATCCGGCATTGCCCCGGGCTCCTTATCCCGTTCCGGGGGGAAATGTTATCGCAAGCAACGCCGCCGACAGGATCCCCGATCCCAAGTGCTTCTTCATGATAGCCGACCTTCGTCATCCTCCCCGCATCCGGCGGCGATCCCCTGCAGACGGCATTCCCGGATTCTTTTTTTGACCTCTCCGATCGCCCCGGACATCAGACCTTCCTGCCGTAATACAGATGGCCGTGCAGCGTTTCACCG
>JBJYXS010000402.1:0-2639 GCA_046260075.1 Anaerolineales bacterium
ACCGTCGTTCCAGTCAGGGATCGGACCGTCAAGTCGCAATAATTGCCATAATAAAAATCCCCGTCGCGAATCGGACAATCACGAACGCATAGGGTGGAAACAGAAAGCATGGAGTCCGGGAGGTCGGGGTTGGTGCAGGTGATTTCTATCCAAACGGGTCCGAAATAGGGCGACCCGTTTTCGAATAGGTGCAGGGTTCCGGCCAATGAAACGGGTGCGATGGGATTCGCCGAGGCCGCGGCATGGGGAAGGCTAAGCGCGAACAACGCCAGACATGCGACCGAACACCATCGCGCTCTTCGCCGCCGACGGGGGCCGTGCTGGTCCGGTGATGGATTCCGATAATTCGGTAATCGTCTCATGAGGAAATCATCACTTCCGTCAATATTCGGAATATGAGAAATTAATCAGCAGACGTATCGTACGCCATGAGCGATCACTTGCAGGATGCGATCATCCAGTGATCCCCCGACGAAAGCCCTCCCGGAAAACGACGGGGCGCGGGGAAGGCTGTTTCCTCGTCCGGTCCATCCCCGGTTGCGCCGTTGCCCGCCCCTCCTATACAATCGATGGCATGTGAAATGCCGCTGCCGATCGGGGCGTTTTTCCCCCGGAAAGGGAGCCGCCATGGATATCATTAAAGTGTCCGCCGAATCCAAAACCAGCGCCGTAGCCGGCGCCATCGCCGGAGTGTTGCGCGAGCACAAACACGCCGAAGTGCAGGCGATCGGCGCCGGCGCGGTGAACCAGGCCGTCAAGGCCTGCGCGATCGCGCGGTCCTTCCTCGAGAACGACGGATGGCAAATCGTCTGTATTCCTTCCTTTGTGGAGGTTGAAATCGACGGCAAGGAACGCACCGCGCTGCGGCTGGTCGTGGAACCGCGCTAAACAGCCCGATACGGTCCGCCATCCCGGCATCCGCCCTCCATCCCGATTCCTCGTTTCCCTTCGTTTCACTCAGGGTAGACGCTCGATATGGGCCGGCGCTGGGCCGGTTCCGTAAGGCATCCTTTCATGGATGTATTTCATGGCAGGGGATATTCGTAAAGCGGGAGGACTCACGACCGGGACCGCACCGATCTAGGTTGTCGGGGCGTCGAGGAACGCGGCTTCCAACGCCAGCCGCAGATTGGCATTCCGGTCGATCTGCTCCTCGGCCCGCCGCAGCGCACCCAGCCAACGACGCGCCAACACCGGGCTGACCCCTCCGGCCAAATCATCGATAGGCGAACGAAAGTCGATGTTGGTGAGTTCGGCGTCCGGCGAAAGAGTCCGCAGCAGCAGGTCATGCCCGAACGATTCCCAGGCTTGAAGCTCGGCCCGAGCCTGTCCGCGGTCTTCCGCCATCCGCTGAGCAGCGGCGAACCGCTGAGCGCGGCTCCCGCGGATCACCTCGGTCCATTCGCGGAACAGCGTTTCACGCTCGGCGGCCGCATCGTTCCACGGCGCCTGCCCCACCGCCCATCCCAGCCGGCCGCCCGACAGGCGGGCCAGCACCTTCGCCGCATCGGGAGCGACTTGCCAGCGTTCCTGCAGCGCGCGGGCCACCTCGGTTTCCTTCAACGGCCGAAGCGGAACGATCCGGCAGCGCGAGACGATGGTCGGCAGAAGCTCGTCGGCGCTTTCCGCCGTCAGCATCAGAATCGCCGACGGAGGGGGCTCTTCGATGGTTTTAAGCAGCGCATTGGCGGCGCTGGGCAGCGCGCGGTGGAAATCCACCAGCAGGGCGATCCGCCTTAAGGCCTCGGTCGGCTTCAGCATCACCGCCCGGACGAGATCGCGCGCAGCCTGAACCAGGATCCGGTTGCCGGTTCCCTCCGGACGCAACAGGAACAGGTCGGGGTGCTTTTCCGCAGCGATCAGGGTGCAGGCACGGCATGCGCCGCACGGTTCCCCGGACGCCGGGGGATCCTGGCAGTTTATCGCCCGGGCGAATTGCAGAGCGAGAGTCCGTTTGCCGATCCCGTCGGCGCCCGTGAATAGGTAGGCATGAGCGATACGGCCGGCTGCGATATCCTTCCGCAACCGACCGATTGCCGCTTCATGGCCGACAAGATCCCACGCCATGCAAACGATTGTACCATTCGAACCCTCTTTAAGGCTTTTCCCACTTGCGGGAATTGAAAAAATCGCGTACATTTGACCCGTATCCAAGGGAATCCACCCCCGGGCAATCTATCCTTTGATTTCCAGAAAGGAGCTCCAGCTATGGCTAAAGGATTGAGTAAGGCCGAGTTCATCGGGAAGCTCGCCGAGGCCACGAACCTCAGCAAGAAGGAAGCGGCGGCATACCTTGAGGCGATTGGGACCATCATCACCGAGGAATTGAAGACTCGCGGCGAGGTAACCATCCCGGGCCTGATCAAAGTCCGCGTGGCGATCCGAAAAGCCACCCCTGAACGCGAACGGATGAACCCTTTCACCAAACAGATGCAGCTGGTGGCGGCCAAACCGGAACGGCGTGTAGTAAAGGCTTCGCCCGTAAAGGCGTTGAAGGAAATCCTCTAAGGTTGCCCGGTTAGCATCCGTACATCCACGACAATCGCTCATCCACTTGGAGTCGGGTAATTCATGACGATTACTACCTGCCCGCATTGCCACATGCGCGTCCTGCCGCGGTCCGACGGCACCTGCCCGTC
>JBJYXS010000402.1:2739-4233 GCA_046260075.1 Anaerolineales bacterium
GGCTTTCCTGCCGTATCTCATCGGCGGAGTGATCCTCTGTGCGGCCTGCATCATCCTGAATTTCCTCACCTGGGAAAAGGTGTTGAAGGTGGACGTTGTGTCTCGTCCCAGTACAGCGTCCTGGATCCTGATCTGGATGGGCGTCATCCTCCTGATCGGATCCGCTCTGTTGGGCGCCGTCAAGGCTGTGCAACACGGAAGAACCCTCGTCCGCGATATCGCCCAGGAACGGACGGGTTTCCCGGAATTCTACAAGGCGTTCATCGGGCGCGCCTGGCCGAAAGAGGGCAAGATCTCCGGTCCGGCATACGAGAAATTCCTGGCTATCATCGCAAGCGGGTAGCGACGTTCGGCCTCATGAAATTTCCCACGGGGCGGGGATTCTCATCCCCGCCCCGTGGTTTTTTCCCAAAGCGCCGTTCCGCCCTCCCGCTGTTCCACGAACTGCCGGCCGATGGTTTTCCCTTTATAATTCACGCATATGCCTTCCGATTCTCCGCCCATTGTCTACATCCTTCACGGAGACGACGATCAAGCCATCGCCGCCTTCCTTTCGCAAATGACCGCGAAGTTGGGCGATCCCGCCAACGCCGAAATGAACACCACACGGCTGGAAGCCCAGGGTCTCACCCATGCGGCCCTCCGTTCGGCTTGCCTGACGGCGCCCTTTTTGGCCCGGCGCCGCCTGGTGATCCTCGATGGATTCGCTTCCTCGCTGGCTTCGCGAAAGCGGAAATCCTCCACGGCGGAATCCGGCGAGGGCCAGGGGTCTTCCAGCGCCGCTTCCGCATCGCGGGAACAAACAAAGGAATTCCTCGAATTCCTCTCGGAAATCCCACCGTCGACGGCGTTCGTGCTGGTGGAAAAAAAGACCCTCCCGTCAAGCCACCCGTTGTTGAAGTGGGCGGCCGGACATCCGTCGCTGTCCTACGTCCGCACATTTGCACCCCCGAAAGGTTCCGCCCTGCCATCCTGGATCCTCCGCCGTGCGCAGGCCGAGGGCGGTGAATTCACCCCCGCGGCGGCGCAGTTGTTGGCATCGGTCGTCGGCGACGATCCGCGCCTGCTGGCTCAGGAAATCGTAAAGCTGTCGACATACACCGGATTCCGCCGCGCCGTCACGCCGGAGGACGTCACCGCACTGACGCCCGAAAGTGCGGTGACGAGCATCTTCGATATGGTGGATGCGATCGGCGGGCGGAACGGGGAACGCGCTCTTCGTCTGCTGCACAAGACGATCGACCAGGGGAATGCCGGCTGGGTGTTCGGGATGGTCGTACGGCAGTTCCGCCACCTGCTGCTGGCGCGCGAGGCACTGGATTCCGGAACATTGACGCGAAATCTGGCCGCCGCGCTGGAACTGCATCCCTACGTCGCCCAGAAGATAGCCGTCCAAGCGCGCAACTTCGACCTCCCGACGCTGGAGAATGTCTACCGCCGCCTGCGCGACATAGACGAGGAAGTTAAATGCGGCCGGGTCAAACTCGATACGGC
>JBJYXS010000402.1:4333-6660 GCA_046260075.1 Anaerolineales bacterium
GCCTGCGCGACATAGACGAGGAAGTTAAATGCGGCCGGGTCAAACTCGATACGGCGCTGGAATCGCTGGTGGCGGAGTTGACGGAGTAGGGCTTTACCAGCAGAAAATGGATTCCGGGGCAATCCTCCACGGGCTGCGCGCCTTCACAGACGCCGTGTGCGAACCCATCATGTATTACGAGACGGGCGGTTTTACAAACCGCCCGTCCGTTGCTGATGAACCGCATCATTGAGTAACGTCACCCGTCAGCCGGGATTTGTTATTTCGCCTTCCGAAACTGGATCTTCTTACCTTCCTTGTAATCGGCAAGGATGGTATCGCCGTTCTTGAAATCCCCCCGCAGGAGCTTCACCGATATGGGACTTTCGATGTGTTTTTGCAGCGCACGGTGCAGCGGTCGTGCTCCGAAGGCCGGATCGTAGCCCTCCTGAGCCAGCCATTTGCGGGCTCCATCGGTCAGCGTCACGTTCAGGCCTTGCTCGGTCAAGCGATCCTGGATCTGCTTCATCTGCAGATCCACGATTTTTTCCATATCCTCCGGCTTCAACGGCGAGAAGATGATGATCTCGTCGATCCGGTTCAGGAATTCCGGACGGAAGGTGCTCTTCAGTGCCTTCTCGATCTTTTGATTGGATTCCTCTTCCTCGCCGTTTTCGCCCTTGCGCAGAAAACCCAGCGATCCGGATTGCTTCACGAATTCCGTCCCGAGGTTCGAGGTCATGATCAGCACGGTGTTGCGGAAATCCACCGTCCGCCCCTGGCCGTCGGTCATCCGGCCGTCGTCGAGGATCTGCAGCAGGGCGTTCCAAACATCGGAGTGGGCTTTTTCGATCTCGTCAAACAACACGACGCGGTAGGGCCGGCGCCGAACGGCTTCGGTCAGTTGCCCGCCTTCCTCGAAGCCGACGTATCCGGGCGGCGCTCCGAACAGGCGGCTGACCGTGTGCTGCTCATGGTATTCCGACATATCCACGCGCACCAGCGCATCCTCGTCGTCGAACATGAAGTGCGCCAGGGCCTTGGCCAATTCGGTCTTCCCCACCCCGGAAGAACCGAGGAAGATGAAGGATCCGATCGGCCGGCGGGGGTCCTTCAACCCGGAACGCGCCCGGCGGATGGCGTCCGCCAGGGCGTGGATCGCTTCGTCCTGACCGATGATCCGTTCCTGCAGCCGCTCTTCCATGTGCAGCAACTTTTCCGATTCGGCCTCCAGCATCTGGGTCACCGGTATTCCGGTCCACTGAGCCACCACGGCGGCGATATCGTTCTCGTCCACCACTTCGTCGAGCCGGTGCTCGGCTTCCCATTGATTGCGCTTCTCGTTGAATTCGGCTTCGATGCGCAACCGTTCAGCCTTCTTTTGGGCGGCGTGTTCGTAATCGCGCGCCAGCCCGGCCTGTTCCTCCTCGGCCTGCAGCCGGGACAGCTCGGCCTTCAGTTGCTTCAAATCCGGCGGCAGGGAATACAGTGCAATCCGCAGTTTGGCCGCCGCTTCATCCATCAAGTCGATGGCCTTATCGGGCAGCCGGCGATCGGTCACATAGCGGTGCGCAAGCTTTACCGCAGACACCAGGGCCGCATCTGAGAAGCGCACTTTGTGGTGGGCCTCATACCGGTCGCGCAGACCGCGCAGCATTTCGACGGTTTCATCTTCGCTCGGTTCGTCGACGTACACGGGGGCGAAGCGGCGCTCCAAGGCTGCGTCCTTTTCGATGTGCTTGTGGTATTCGTCCAACGTGGTCGCGCCGATGCATTGCAGCTCGCCCCGCGCCAGAGCCGGCTTAAGCATGTTGGAGGCGTCCAGCGCTCCCTGCGCCGCCCCCGCCCCGACCACCGTATGCAATTCGTCGATGAAGAGGATGATTTCCCCGGACGCCCGCTGGATCTCTTCGATCGCCGCCTTTAACCGCTCTTCGAATTCCCCCCGGAACCGCGAGCCGGCGATCATCCCGCTCAGATCGAGCGCCACCACCCGTTTGCCGATCAGGATCTCCGGCACATCGCCGGCGGCGATCTTCTGCGCCAGCCCCTCCACCACCGCGGTCTTGCCCACCCCCGCCTCACCGATCAACACCGGATTGTTTTTCGTCCGCCGGGAAAGGATCTGGATCACGCGCAAAATTTCATCGTCCCGTCCGATCACCGGGTCGAGCTTTCCCTCCTTGGCCATCTGGGTCAGATCCCGGGAATATTTTTCCAGCGTACGGTAGCGGCTTTCCGCCTGCGGATCGGTCACCCGTTGGCCGCCGCGGATTTCGCGGATGACGTCGAGCACGCGGTCCTTGGTGATTCCGCTTTCGGTCAGGATCCGGCCCGCATTGGTGTTG
>JBJYXS010000403.1:0-11546 GCA_046260075.1 Anaerolineales bacterium
AATTGGATCGGACGCAGCGAGGGCGCACGGGTGGTTTTTGCCACCGAACGCGGCGACAAGCTCGAGGTGTTCACCACCCGGCCGGATACGCTGTGGGGCGCGACCTTCATGGTGCTGGCTCCGGAACATCCGCTGGTGAAGGAAATCGTCTCCGCCGAACAGAAGCCGGAGGTCGAGGAATATGTCGCCCGCGCCGTGCGTCAATCCGATATCGACCGCGAATCGACCGATAAGGAAAAAACCGGGGTCTTCCTCGGAGCCTACGCGATCAACCCGGTCAACGGCGTACGCATCCCGATATGGATCGCCGATTACGTCCTGATGACCTACGGTACGGGGGCGATCATGGCCGTTCCGGCACACGATCAGCGGGATTTCGACTTTGCGTTGAAGTACGGACTGCCGATCCTGCCCGTCATCGATCGCACCGACGGATTGACCAAATCCTTTGTCCTCGGCAAGACAATGAAACCCGGCTTGGCGGAGGCTTTGCGGTCGGAGGGGATCCCCTTCGAGGAACGGGAGGGCTCGCTCTTTGTCACCATTCCCGAGGGAAAGATCGACCGCTATGTGGATATCGCCCGCGCCCACCTGCAACCGGGCTGCTGGAACGAGATCGTGGGCACACGCTGGCAATTCCTGTTCGAGGAGGAAATCCGGGAATGGGACAGCATCGACGGCGAACAGGAGATCCTGGCGCGCTGTCAGGAGTTGGAACCGGACGTGCGCGACAAACGGACGCTGATGGAGATGGTCTGGGCGGTGCCGTTCTACCGCGACGCTCTGTTCCACGATCAAAACGGCGCGTTGATTCATTCCGCGGAATTCACCGGCACACCGGGCGATACCGCCGTGCGAAAGGTGGCCGAATGGCTGGCCGGAAAGGGCGTGGGCGGACCGGCTGTCTCCTACCGCCTGCGGGACTGGCTGATTTCCCGCCAGCGTTACTGGGGCGCGCCCATACCGATCGTGTATTGTCCGACGCACGGCCAGGTGCCTGTGCCCGACGACCAGTTGCCGGTGAGGTTGCCGGAAGATGTGGAATGGAAGCCGACCGGCGAAAGTCCGCTCAAGCTGCATCCGACTTGGTCGAAGACGACCTGCCCGGTGTGCGGCGGGCCGGCCGAACGCGACACCGACACGATGGATACCTTCATGTGCTCGTCGTGGTACCACCTGCGCTACCTTAGTCCGGCATACGATGCCGGTCCGTTCGACCCGAAGGAGTACGGCTACTGGATGCCGGTGGATTGTTACACCGGCGGGGCCGAACATGCCACGATGCACCTGATCTACACCCGCTTCTTCCATAAAGCCTGCCGGGATATGGGCATCACCCAGGGCAAGGAACCGATGTTGCAATTGCGCAATCAAGGTCAGATCCTCGGACCGGACGGCCAGCGGATGAGCAAGAGCCGCGGCAATGTGATCGATCCGGATGAACAGGTGCGCATCTACGGCGCCGACACGGTCCGCGCCTACCTGATGTTCGGGTACCAGTGGGCCGACGGCGGACCGTGGAATACCGACAACATCCAGGGCGTGGTGCGCTGGCTGAATCGGGTGTGGACGCTGGGCACTCAGGCGCCAAAAAAGACCGCCGTGCAGGCTACCAAGTCGGACGCCCGGGATCTGGTCCGCACCGCGCACCAGACCATACGCTGTGTGACGCGGGATCTGGAGGAGTTCCAGTTCAATACGGTGATCTCCGCGTTGATGGAATTCACCAATGCACTATACAAGGTGCGCGAGACGTCGCTCTACGGCGGGCCGGAGTGGGATCAGGCGATGGACACGTTTCTCATCCTGGCCGCGCCGGTGGTGCCCCACATCAGTGAGGAACTCTGGCACCGGCGAAAGGCGAAAGACGTCCCTTCGGTGCACCGGCAATCCTGGCCGGCGTTCGATCCGGCGCTGGCCGCCGAGGAGGAAGTCACGATCGTCATCCAGGTGAACGGCAAACTCCGCACACGGCTGCAGATGCCGGCCGGCACCGGACAGGACGACGCGTGCGCCGCCGCCCTGGCGGACGAGTCGGTGCGCAAATGGCTGGGCGGGAAGGAACCACGGCACGTTGTCTTCGTCCCGGATAAATTAATCAATTTGGTCGTATAGCGAACCGGGCGAGGCGGTCAGTTGGAGGACCGCCTCGCTTTGTATTTTCTCTTATAATCCAAGGGAAATGACCCCTTCACGCGCCGCCGGCAAGGCGGGATATATCGAATTGCACCGCTACGGTCTGGAGTTGGTCCGCGAGACGGATATAACGGCTGTCCTGGACCTTACGGCCGGCGCCGCCCGTCGCTTGGCCGGCGCCCGATTTGCTGTGGTCGCCCTCCTCGATGAAAAATGCGCCGTACAGGAAGTCACCTGTTCCTCCGCCCGTTCGGAAGATGGAAAAACGCCCGTAACACCCGATCGCTGGGCGGGGTTGTTCGGATGGCTGTGCCGCGATGTGAAGACCGTGTGCGCCGCCGATCCGTCAGCCGATCCCCGCTTCGCGGATGCCCCGGCTGAGATAAGAAAATCACCGTTCCTGCTGGCCGTACCGCTCTGTTCATCCGAGCGCTGTCTGGGGGGCGTCGTGCTGGCCGGAGCATCGGAATTCGGTTCGGATGTCGTGAAGGGAATGGAAAATCTGGCTTCCTTCGCGGCGGCGGCCGTTGAAAACGCCCACACCCGGTCACTGCTGGTGGAGAACGAATGCGAACTAACCCGCCGCAACCAGGAGTTGGCGATCTTCAACGACGTGTCCGTCGCCGCCAGCACCACGCTGGAACTCGAAGGCATTCTGGCCACCACCCTGGACCGGATGATGCTGCACTTCCGGGCCCTCAGCGGCCAGATCTTTCTGGTGGAGGATGCCGGCGATGTGCGCATGGCGATGCAGCGCGGCGACCTTTCCGCCTTTTATTGGGAGAAAGACGCCTTCGCCCTTGGAGAGGGATTGGTGGGGCGGGCGGCTTCCTCCACCGAACTGACCGTCGTCGTCGACCCGCCGGAGGAGCCCGGGTTCGATGAACGGGCCTTCCGGACCAACGGCTTGCGGATGATGACCGGGATCCCGCTGATGTCGAAGGGCCGCGTTCTCGGTGTGATGATGCTCTCCGCCACCGAGGTGGGGCCGTTTTCGGAGCGGCAGAAGGCGCTCCTTGGGGCGGTCGGCCTCAGCGTCGGCACGGCGGTGGAGAACGGGTTGCTGCACCGCAAGGCGCAGCGGCTGGCCGTCATGGAAGAACGGGAACGGATCGGGATGGACCTCCACGACGGGATCATCCAATCCATTTACGCCGTCGGTCTGACCCTCGAAGAAGGCCTGATGGAAATGGAGAGTACTCCGCCGGATGCGCGCTCAAAACTGGAACGCGCGATCTCGGGATTGAACGCGGTCATCCGCGACATCCGCGAGTACATTGCGGATCTGCGGCCCAAGCGCTTCATTTTCGACAACCTGGCGGTCGGATTGGATATGTTGATCCGGGAATTCTGTGTCCACACGCCGATCTCCGCCGAGGCCGAACTCTCCGAAGAAGCCGGCCGCTGGCTGGCGCCTTCCGCCGCGGACGCGTTGTTCCACATTGCCCAGGAAGCGCTGGCCAACGTTTCCCGGCATGCGCATGCCACGCGGGTGAAAGTCACCCTCGCGCAGGTCGGAGATCGGGTCGTGCTCGAGGTGGCCGATAACGGTCACGGGTTCGAATGGTCCCGGAACGTCTCCGTGGGTACTCACGGGCTGGCCAACATGGAGGAACGGGCGCGTTCCATCAACGGCGAATTGCAGATCCATTCGGTGCTGGGGAAAGGCACGTCGCTGCAGGTGTCGATCCCGCGCATCCGGCCGCAGACCGGAAACCTCGCCGGGCGCGAGCCGCGCGGGCCGGGTCAGGGACGGAATACGTAAGTCCCGATCTCCATTCCCCTGGTTCCGACCACGGGGTGGGATCCATCCGGCAAGGCGTTTACGAATCGTTATGATCCGCCGGACAGCAGACGGGATTTCCGTCCGTATAGGAGTCTATTTTCCATCGATGCAGTGGATGGAAGAGCCGGTCCATGGCACATCGATATACCGCCAAAGGAATTGTCCATGGGCGGTCGTCACGATCCGGGTGAAGGGGTAGATTTTCCGGCGGTCAGTACCGCCAACACTTCCCGGCGGTCGGCTGGGTCCATTCCGTCAGCGTGTTGAAAAGACGCGAGCAGATCCCGACGCAGTATGGAACCGCCGCTGAGGGCTTGTTGGTATATGGGAATGACGGCATTCGCCACGGAATGGATATCCTTATAATTAATATTCCTGAGTTTCCTTACGTCTGGAATCAGGTCCGTCTCAACCAACCATTCCTGATATACATCTCCCAGCAGGCGAAATGCCTCTCCGGGTTCAGGGAGCGGAAAATCAATCGCCCGGCCGGTCCCGGCATCGAAATGGGCGACTGAGCATCGTCCGCTGTCCCCGAGTGTTATGATGCCGACGGAGGACACCGACTGACGGGTGAAATAGCTGCCCGAACCCAAGGCGCCGGGGTTTACCAGGAGGATATCATTGATTCGTATGGTCATCGGCACATGGGTGTGGCCGAAAACAACGATATCCGCCCCGGCTTCCCGCCCATGGCGGGCTATGCGCTGCAGTTTGCCTTCCCACGGATCATTGCTTCTCTTCCGTTCTTCCGCCGGCTCCGAATGATGGCTGTGCCATAACAATATCCGCTTCCCACGGCACTCAATGACTAATTTATCCGGCAGCAGGCGTTTCGTCTCCGCCGGTTCGTCGTTTCCGTGGACCGCCGCAACCGGCGCGATGCGACTCAGCCAATCCAATATCTGCGGATCGCCGACGTCGCCGGCGTGCAGGATAAGTCCGGCGCCGGAGAAGATATCCGTCAGGCGTTCCGGCAGATCAAACAGGCGCTGGCGGAAGTGGGTATCCGAAAGGATGCCGACCGATATATCTGGGAGTTCCCTTTTCATAAGCAGGGCATTCCATCAGGGGGAGGAGCTTTACGGATTATGTGTTTTCTTGGCGGAGAGGGTGGGATTCGAACCCACGGTGGCCAAAAAAGGCCACAACGGTTTTCGAGACCGTCCCATTCAACCACTCTGGCACCTCTCCGGGGGCGAAATTATAACATGCGCGGGATGGCTGCGGTCCGTTACGGCATCGGAAAATAAGCGGGTTCTGTGTGTGCCTCGCGTTTTTCGGATGGCGTCCGGCGCCGAATTCCCCGTTGCAGTTTATGTGAATTCCACCTGGTCTCCCAGGGCCGGCCAGTGGACGGGGGTTTCGAGGTTGTCGTTTTCGAGTTTTTCACGGAAAGGCAGGGCGGATTTCGACTCGCCGTGCACCAGGAACAGCGCTTCGGAGCGGGTTGCCACGGCCTTGGCATATTCGTACAGGAAGTTCTGACCGGCGTGGGCGGAAAAGCCGCCGATCGTGGCCACCTCCGCCTGACGCGTGATCGGTTCGCCGAACAGCTTGACTTCCCTGATCTGCTCGGCCAGCAGCCGGCCGAGCGTATTCGGCGCCTGCCACGACACGATCAGCACCATATTCTTCGGATCGCCGAGCGTGTTCGCCAGGTGATGGCGGATGCGGCCGCTTTCGGCCATTCCCGATGCCGAGATGATCACCATCGGGCCGGGCTTGTTGTTCAGGCTTTTCGATTCGTCCACCGAGCGCGTGAAGGTCACATATTCGTACCCCAAGGCCCGCATTTTCCCCTCCGCTTTCAGCAGCTCGCACGCTTCCTTGTCGAAGTAGTCGGGGTATTTTGCGTAGAGGTCCGAAATTCCAACCGCCAACGGGCTGTCGACATAGATGGGGATCTGCGGGATCTCGCGCTCTTCGATCATCCGTCCCATGCTGTACACCAGCTCCTGGGTCCGGCCGATGGCGAACGAAGGGACGACGACCTTGCCCCGCCGCCGGATGGTTTTTAACAGGGTCTCGCGCAGCTCGTTTTCCGCCGCCTGCAGCTTGCGGTGAAGTTTGTCGCCGTAGGTGCATTCCATGATCAGAATATCCGCATGGGGAGGGATGGTGGGATCGCGCAAAATCGGCAGGCCGCGGCGCCCGATGTCTCCCGAGAACACCAGCCGCCGCCGTTTCCCCTTTTCCGAGATATCGAGCAGGATCCCCGCCGAACCCATGATGTGTCCGGCATCGAAGAAGGAAGCCTGGACGCCCGGGACGACCTCGAACGGTTCGTCGTAGGCATGCTGCTCCACAAGCGGCAGGACGGCTTCGGCGTCGGGCATGGTGTAGAGCGGTTCGACCGGCTCTTTGCCGCGTTTGGCGTTGCGGCGGCTGACGTACACGGCGTCGGTTTCCTGGATGTGGGCGGAATCAAGCAGCACCGGTTCCATCAACCCGGCCGTCGCCTCCGTGGCGTGGATCGGGCCGGGAAAGCCGCCTTTCACCAGACTCGGCAGGTTTCCGCTGTGGTCGATGTGGACATGCGAAAGGATCATGGCGTCGACCTTCCGCGGATTGAAAGGGAGATGGCGGTTGCGTTTGAAGGCCTCGGCCCGGCGTCCTTGGAACAAGCCACATTCCAGCAGGATCCGTTTGCCGTTAACTTCGATGAGATGTTGCGAACCGGTGACGGTTTGGGCCGCACCATGGAAAAAAATTCGCATGTGTAACTCCTATCCGGCGGAGGATTTCAGGGCGGCGAGGATCTCCTCGCCGTAGGCCGAAAGCCGGTACGATCCCAGCCCGGGGATTTTTCCCAACGCCTGAAGCGTCTTCGGCGCAACACGGGCGATCCGGAACATGGCGTCGCGGCATAGGATCACGTCGGATTCAACGCCCCGGGCGGCGGCGCGTCGTTTGCGCCATTTCCGCACAGCTTCCAGCCGGATCTGGGCCTTTTCGCTTAGCCGGCCGTTGTTCGTCGGCGCGGGGGGAATGGCTTGCTTGTTGTGTTTTACGGCTTGCAGGATGGCCTTGCCCCTTCGTTGGATGATCCGCCGGGGGAGTCCGGCCGCCGCCAAATCCTCCAGCGTTGCAGGAGACGATTTCGCCAACCGGAGCATAGCTTCTTCCGAAAGAATGTGAAAGGGCGGCCGGTCGATCCGTTCGGCTTCCCGCTCCCGCCATGTGTGCAGAGCAAACAAGACGGCCCGCTGCGTCCGTGAAAGTTCGTAGGCCCCGCGCAATTTCCAGAAGGGATGAACGTCCGGCGTGACGGGCGATGAATCCGGGATGTTTTCCAGCCGGACGAACTCGTCGCGCAATTCCTCCCATAAGCCCGCCGAGTCGATACGGACGGCCAACCGGTCGCGCAACGCGGGCAGGTAATGTGTATCCAGCCGGGCGTATTCCATCATGCGCTGGCTGAGCGGTCGGCGGCCCCAATTGGCCCGCTGCATCGGTTTATCGAGAGTTATTCCGAATTCTTCGACCAGCAAGGCGTTCAACCCGCATGCCCGGCGTCCCAGCGAACGCGAGGCGGCGTGTGTGTCGAAGAGGCCCTTCACCCGGAAGCCAAAATCCCGCCGCAAGCAAAGCAGATCGTATTCCGCGGCGTGAAAAATTTTTTCCACCGCGCGGTCGGCAAAGAAGCCGCGCAGCGGAGAGAGATCCGGGAGAGCCAGGGGATCGACCAGGTAATCCTGTTGGGAGGTGGAGATTTGCAGCAGGCATACCCGCTCGCGGTACGCGTGAAGGCTGTTGGATTCGGTGTCTACGCCGGCGCGGGGAATTCCCTGCAGATCGGCGGCCAGGGAGCGGAGCCCGTCAGGATCGCGGATGAGGCGGAACGGATGCATGGCGGCTATTATACGCCGTACCGGAAAGCCGCCGGTGTTTACCCGCTGATTCCGCCGGCGTATCTTTTTCTTCTTCTTTATTTAACCGGTGAATGACCGTAAAGCCGCGCAGATTCGGAATATGCCCGGCGGATCGCCGCGGGATGGCGGATCAGGAAGCGGATTCTCCCAGCCGGGCGCGCTCGGCTTCAACGATCTCCGGCAGGAGTTTGCGGAACAGGGGTTTCGGTTCCGCAAGCTTCTGTCCGGCCTGCAGCCGGCTGGCTTCCCATGTGCCGGCGGCTCCGGAGGGATCGTACGTGAGGACCGGGCGCGTGCCCAGGGAGTCCGTGCGCTCTTCGATGGTCTGATCGCCGAACATCCGTCCGGAGTATCCGAAACCGGCATGCAGCGCTTCCGAGGAGAACGGGATGACCGGCGCCAGAAGGGTTTTCAGCGAATCGATGACCCGCAGAGCGGTGAAGACGGATTTGGCCGCCGTCCCGGCGTCTTCTTTTATCTGGAACCACGGCGCCTGTGTGTCGAGATAACGGTTGGCTTCCCCTGCCAATGCCATGGCGTCGGTCAGCGCAGCCCGCAGTTGCACCGTTTCGAAGGATTTCCCGACGGCGTCGAAGGCTTGCCCGGCCCTAGCCAGCAGTTCGTTGTCTTCCGGCCGCAGTTCGCCCGGATCCGGGACGCATCCATCGAAGTTGCGGTAGGCAAAGGTCAGCATGCGGTTGGCGAGGTTGCCCCATGTGGCCACCAGTTCGTCGTTGTTGCGGCGCAGGAAGTCCGACCAATCCCAATCGGTATCCCGCGATTCGGGCATGTTGGCCGTCAGATAGTATCGGACGGGATCCGGCGAATAGCGATCCACGGCGTCCATTCCCCACACCGCCCAATTGCGCGAACCGCTGATTTTCTTTCCCTCCAGGTTCATGAATTCGTTGGCGGGTATGTCGGTCGGGAGGTTGAGCGCCTTGTCTTGGGGGCCGGCGTACAGTTCCGAAGCGCCGATCAGCTGCGCCGGCCAGATGACGGCGTGGAAAGGGATGTTGTCCTTCCCGATGAAGTAGTAGGTCAAGGCGTCCGGGTTGTACCACCAATCCTTCCAGGATTCTCCTTCGCCGCGCATATCAGCCCATTCGAGTGAGGCGGAAAGATACCCGATGACCGCCTCGAACCAAACGTACAGGCGTTTTCCTTCCCATCCCTTTTCCGGAAGCGGGATGCCCCAATCCAGATCGCGGGTGATCGGGCGGCCATGCAGCCCTTCGGCGATCATGTTGCGGGCGAAACGCAGCACGTTGGGGCGCCAGCGGTCCTTTCCGCTGGAAAGGTACTGTTCGACCGCCGGAGCAAGGCCGGCCAAATCCAGGAAGAAATGCTCGGTTTCGCGCGGGACCGGGGTGGAACCGTCGATGCGGCTGCGCGGATGGATAAGCTGCGCGGCTTCGAGCAGATTGCCGCACTGGTCGCACTGGTCGCCGCGCGCGTTCGGATAGTGGCATATATAGCATTCCCCTTCCACATAACGGTCCGGAAGAAACCGCTTCTCCTGCTCGGAGTACATCACCACTTGTTTTTGGCGGTATACATGCTCGTTGGTTTTAAGGGTTGTGAAGAGATCCTGCGCCACGCGGAAGTGGTTCTCGGTATGCGTGCTGGTGAACAAATCGTAGGTCAATCCGGTCTTCCGGAACAGATCGATGAAGCGCTGGTGATACCGCTGGTAGATCTTTTCGGGGGTGGTATGTTCCGAGTCGGCGCGGACGGTGATCGGGGTGCCGTGGGCGTCGGTGCCGGAGACCATTAACACCCGGTTTCCCTTCAAGCGGTGGTAACGGGCGAAGATATCCGCCGGCAGATAGGAACCGGTGATGTTGCCCACATGGATGTCGGCGTTGGCGTACGGCCACGCGACGGCCACAAGCACATTTTTCATATCGACATTCTCCGATGGAGGAAGTTGACGGAGTATATCACCCGCCGGGGAAAAAACGAAATTCCGCCGGACCGCGGATTGCCGTCCGGCCCGTATCCGCTCGGCGGAAGGCGGATCAGGATGTTTCCACCCGGTTGCGTCCGCTTTCCTTCGCCTGATAGAGAGCCTTGTCGGCTAGGTCCACCAATTGCTTTTCCTCGGCGATATCGACGTCGGGATAGGCAGCGACGCCGATGCTGACGGTGACCCGGATGGCGTCGTCGCCGTCCATGATTTGCACGTCCTCCACTTTTCGGCGCAAACGCTCGGCGACTTGGGCGGCATCATCCTTCGCCGCGGCCGGCAGGATGGCCAGGAATTCCTCCCCGCCGTAACGGACGAGAATATCCCCGTCGCGCATGATGGAGCGGGCGATTTTCGTGATGCGGGAGAGCACCCGGTCGCCGGCAAGGTGTCCGTAGGTGTCGTTCACCTTCTTGAAATGATCCAGATCGAACATCAGGACGCCCAGCGGGGCATTGATCCGGACGGCCCGTCCGAATTCTTCGTGCAACCGTGCCAGCCCGAATCGGCGGTTGTAGGCGCCGGTCAGCGGATCAAGGGCCGCCAGACGCTGGAGCCGGTCGTAGACCAGGGCGTTTTGCAGCGATAGGCCGAGTCCCTTGCGGAACAGCTCCAGGCGCGTGCGTTCTTCCTCCACAAATACCGAGCTCTTTGCCAGCACGACGACGCCCAGTACGGTTTCGCGGTAGAGAAGAGGTTCGATTATTACTTCCCGGGGACGGAAATCCGCCAGCACCTCCTCCAGAACGATGTCTTCGGGGAGCAGGATGCTGACGCCTTTTTCCGACCGCAGGACCTGGCGGATGTGGTCGCTGTCGGTCAGCTTCTCCGGGGAGCGAATCCCGTGGGAGATGGATACCGTCAATTCCCCGCTTTGCTCGATGAGCAGGACTCCGCCGTCGGAGTTGGTGTAGTGGATCAGCTTGGGCATTGCTTGCGCGGCCAGGGAATCCACTTCCAGCTGGCTGGTGATAAGTTCCGTGAATGACCGCACGGCCGTTTCGGTTTCGAGGGAAGTGGCCAGAGTCTGCACCAGGGTGTTGAAGGCGCGGGCGCTTTCTCCGATCTCATCCTCCGAATCCATCGCGATCCGGCAGTGTTCCGGCGTACAGTCGGAAAAATCCTCCGCCCTGCCTGCGGCCGCCAGGTTGGCGGAGACCAACCGCATCCGGTCGGCCAACAGCCGCAGACGCCGTCCGACCACGACTCTCGCCAGTGAGATATTAACGGCTCCTACAATGACCCCCGCCAGGATGCAGGCGGCGAAAAAAACCAGCGTGATGACGTATTGCGAGGGAATCCCCAACAGGATGGAAAACACTGGAAAGATCAATCCGATGGACATGCCGAACAGGATCATCCAGATGGCGAGGTCGTTGAACACCTTCCGGGTTATTCGGATCATTAGAATCCTCCTCGCGATCACTCATGCGGGAAAAGACCGCAGGGAACCGCGACGCGGTCCGCGCCGCCAAGATAATGCGGTTTTTCTGCATCGCAGAACGCCGGAAAGAAATCCTCCTGCGTTTCAAGTAAAAAGATCACCGCTGTTTTCCTACAGCCCTTGAGCTTTACGGAAACCGGTCTTTGGAGAAGGGAATCAAACGAGCACACCGGGTGGATGAAAATATCTTGTTAATTTGCTGTCCTCCGGGGACCTGTCCTCGGAAAGGGGATTCGGCGAGAGAATACCGTCTATTGCACGTATTCTTGGAGCTGTCTCGCCCTCCGGGGACCTGTCCTCGGAAAGGGGATTCGGCGAGAGAATACCGTCTATTGC
>JBJYXS010000403.1:11646-13801 GCA_046260075.1 Anaerolineales bacterium
ACGTATTCTTGGAGCTGCCTCGCCCTCCGGGGATGCCTTAATCTCCTCAGTGCTCGACCTTCAATCTGCCGGATACGTTCGCGGGTCAGTCCGAATTTCTGGCCGACTTCCTCGAGCGTATAGGGACGCTCCCCGCACAGCCCGAAGCGCATCCGCAGGACCCGCGCCTCGCGCGGGCTGAGGGTGCTGAGGACCTCCTCCACCTTTTCGCGCAGCAATTGCTCGCTGGCGCTCTCGGTGGGCGAGGGAGTCAGGGTGTCCTCGACGAAGGTGATCATCTCCTCGTCCTCGTCGCCGACCGGATTTTCCAGCGATACCGGCCGCCACGATACTTGCAGCATCCAATCCACCTTCCGCTCGTCCAACCCCATCACCCGTCCGATCTCCTCTGAAGTGGCCTTGCGCCCGGTGCGCTGCTCGATATCGTGGGCCGTGCGGTACAGGCGCTGTATGCGGTCGGTCATGTGCACGGGGACCCGGATCGTGCGGCTTTGATCGGCGATTGCGCGCGAGATGGTCTGACGGATCCACCAGGTGGCGTAGGTGGAAAAACGGAATCCGCGGTGGTAATCGAATTTTTCCACCGCTTTCATCAGGCCGAGGTTGCCTTCCTGGATGAGGTCGAGGAAGTGGACGCCGCGTCCCATGTACCGCTTGGCGACGCTGACGACCAAACGGGTGTTGGCCTTGATGAGGTGCTCGCGCGCGGCCAAGCCGTCAATGATCTGGGTTTCCAATTCGGTTCTTTTTTTCGATGTGGAGGGCGAGCTCGTGCGTTTTTTCCGCATGGCGCGCAGCCGGAGGGTGGCCTCCCTTCCCCGCTCGATCCGTTGCGCCAGGGCGATTTCTTCTTTGGTGGTCAAGAGGGGCACGCGCGACATTTCCTTGAGGTACAGCCCCACCGTGTCGTCGATTGAGATCCGCGCCAGATCGCTTTCCTTGCTGGCGGCGGCTCGCCGCGGCGTCGGTCTCGGTCTGGCGGCCGGGCGAGCGCCGCTTTCGCATACCTCGACACCGGCGCTGTGGAGGATAGCCAGTACACGGTGGTACTCGCTCGCGCGTTTGGCAGCGCTGGGAAACGCTTCGAGGATGTCGTCAGTGGTGATGTATCCCTGGAACTCCGCTTGTTCCAGAAGAGCTGCAACTTGTTCTCGGTGTCGCCAATCACGCTCCATGCGGTTCTCTCCATGAAAGGAAGTCGTGCATGGGGGCAGGACGGCTTTCGTCTCCGGTCGGCTGGAATGTTGGGAACGATGCCTTCACGCCCGAGTACGAGTTCAGTCTTGGGGCTTCGCCGGGAAAGGGGAACGCCCGTCCCGGGGAGATGCCCGGAGGCCGCATCCCACACCGGGATACGGCAGGGTCCGCGTTTGCCGCTATTTCTTTTTGGATGATTTCTTCTTACCTCCGGCGGAGGATTTCCCGCCGGAGGAGGTTTTTTTCCCTCCCGAGGTTTTTTTGCGCGGCGTTTTCGCCGCGGTTTTCTTCTTCGCCGCGACTTTCTTTTTCGCTGTCGTCTGCTTGCCGCCCTTTCGCGAAGGTTTTGCCGTGGTTTTCTTCTTTGCGGCAGCGTTTGGTTTCACCGCTGCCTGTTTGCCGGTCTTGCGCGGCGATTCTTCCGGAGCCTTCTTTCCGGCCGCTTTCTGCCGGGGAGCCGACGGTTTTTCGGCGGATGTCTTGCCTTTCCGGCCGCCGCTTTCGGCGATCAGCAATTCCCGGACCATTCCGCTCGGCTGTTCCTCCGGGTGATCACAGGGGCCTTCGTTGAGGTCGTTGCCGCACACCGGGCACAGGCCCTTGCAATCCTCACGGCATAGCAGTCGGGTGGGCTGGTTGATCAGGATGTACTCGCGCAGAAGCGGTTCGAGGTTCAGATGCGCGTCCTCCGCCACAGCCAATAATGGATCGGTCGCGTTCTGCGGCGGATAGATGAAAAGGTCCTCCAGTTGGATGTTGATGGGCGAGGCAAAGGGTTGTAGGCAGCGGGCGCATTCTGCCGGGATTTTGGCAGAAAAACTGCCTTTTGCCACAATGCCCTGGGGCGTTCGAGTCAGGCGCATGCGGCCGGTGAACTCTTCGACCATGATATCGCCGCCCACGGAGAGCTTCGGCTCCTGGAAATCGAACTCCCGGCCGTATCCTGCCGATTGGCTGA
>JBJYXS010000404.1:0-1885 GCA_046260075.1 Anaerolineales bacterium
TTATCCTCCCGAAGAACCCACTGAAGAAACCACCGTCGAACATACCGCTGAACGGACCGTTGAACGCACCTCCGAGGTGAAGGGTGGCACCGTCGTCCGGGCGGTGTACCCGAAGGCGGACGGCCCCTGGATCTGGACCGAGGGCGGTGAGCCGCGCCTGCTGGCCGGGGCCTCCAACACCGCCGATGTGCGCCTTTCCGACGACGGGAATACGGCCGCCTTCACGAGCGGGACGGATTGGGCGCTCTATGCCGTATCCATCACGGAGAGCAAGGCGGAGGTGCTGCTGGATCGCGCCGACCTGGATGCCCTGACCCCGGAAGGCGGCGGGTTCGTCACCATCGGCCAGTTCGATTTCGGCGCCCGCAGCCATGCCGTCTACTTCACCACCGTCACCCCGCATCCCGGAGGGCCGCAGTACGATCTCTACCGCGTGTCGGCCGGCGACGCGGATCCGGCGCGGATCTTCGCGCCGGGGGAGGGCGGTCCGTTCACCTTCTCGCCGGACGGGGAGTGGCTGACGGTCTACCATCCGGACGAACTCGTCCTGGCCCGCCCCGACGGGACCGACGCCCGCGCAGTGCACGCCTTTTCCGGGGATTCCCCAATGGGCTCGGCCGGCCCGCAGATCGTCTGGGCGCGCGATTCCTCCGGTTTTTCGTTTCTTTCCCCGGAGGGGACCGGGCAGGGGCTGCAGACGATCTCGGTCCGCTACATCCCCGTGGAGGGCGAACCCGTAGAGCGCATGACGTTCCAAGGGTATCCGGGCGCGCGGTTGGCGCCGGACGGCATTACGGTTGTTTACCTCGCCCGGAACAACGGATCGACCGACGTGCACTATGTGGATTCCGACGGGCGTGATTCGCTCTTCGCATCGTTCGATGAGCGCCTGTTTTTTATGGATTGGGCGCCGGATTCCAGCCGCTTTCTATTGATCGCCGACCGCGAGCAGCCGGACTCCCCGGTTCCGGTGTACGTGCCGTACGTGTGCGCTCCGGACGCCGGCCCGGTCCGCCTTACCGGCCAGCCCTCCGCTTATCCGGCTTATTGGGCCGGCGGCGCGCGGGTGCTGTTTTTCGCCGACGGCTTGCGCCTGTGGAAGCAGGGCGAAGAAGAACTCCTCATCGACGACGGGCTTTCGGCCAACGCCTTCGATGTCACGCTGCTGTACCCGGTATAATCCAATCGGTTGCAGGTTGCGGGAATTATCGTTTCAAGAGGGATGGACATCATGGGAACCTTCGATATCGCCTCCGTCATCCGGGAAAATCAAGCCGGGCACGAAGCTCTGGTCAGCCTTGTCGGGCGGCTGACGGATGAGGACCTCGCCCGGCCGCTGGGATCGGGACGGAATATCGCGGCGGCCCTCCTCCACCTGGCCTTCTGGGATGCGCGCGCCGTGGTGCTGATCGAAAAATGGCGGCGCGAAGGGGTCGGCCCCTCGCCGGTCGACGTCGACGTGACCAACGATTCGGTCCTGGCCGTGTGCGGGGCTATCCCGCCCCGCGCCGCGGCCGGCCTGGCGGTGGAAAAATCGGCCGAGATCAACCGCCTGCTGGAAAGCCTTCCGCCGAAGATGATCGGGCAAATCCGCGAAAAGGGGCCGGCGGTCCACCTGGCCCGCCACGAACACAAGCGCATCCACATCGAAGAGATCGAAAAGGCGTTGGGGGGAAAGAACGGACCATAGACCATGGACGATGGACCATGGACCATCGACGATAGGCCCCCCGAGAAATACACTCGGGGGCAGGCATCAACCATCGACGGTCGACGATCGCCGGCCGGCGGTGAGGTTCTTTTATTAGGTAACTGCGGGGACGTTTACTGTAACGGGTGTCTGAGTAGACTCTCTTTTTCGTGGTTTATTGATGGGGAACAGGCC